>JBEPXU010000035.1:0-12184 GCA_041641735.1 Ectothiorhodospiraceae bacterium | reverse complement strand
TGATCGTCTCAAGGGATATCTGCACTGGAATATCTATACCCAATATGACAAACGCCTGACCGAAACGTTTAAGCACCTTGATAATCTGAATACCGATATTGAGCGGATGCAGAAGATCTATAACTCATTCGTCCGTACCCGCCAGGCGGCAACACAGAGCTATGAGGGATACGACAATCAGATCCGGCGCTTGCGCAATAAAACACAAAATGCCATGAAGCAGGTAAAGGTTCTGATGGCGCGTCAGGGTCATATGCTTGAGGTTATGGCGGTAAACGAGTTGGTTAAGCGCAGAGAAAAGCTGGCGCAGGAGCAGATCAAGGCACGCTTTGCCATGGCCGAGAGTTACGATCGAGCCACGATGGAAAAGTCCAAGCCCGCGCCCAAACCCGAGGGCGATAAGGCAACATCCTCTCAGCCGGAAGCATCACAGACTCCCGTTGAAAAGCCAGTCCAGGATGAGGTTTCTGAAACACAGGATAAGCAGGCGCCGCAAGAGGAGCAGTCTGGACAATGATGTACCGTCGTCTCGCTGTCATCTTGTTACTGCCCCTGTTCCTGAATGCCTGTGCCTGGAGCAACAAGCAGGGGACGCTTGCAGAACTCGAGGGTGTCGATCTTGAGCTCAAGGATGCGAAGGTCGAAGACGGCCTGGAAAAGGCCATGGCCAGCTATAAACAATTCCTGAAAGAGACCCCCGAGTCGGCCATGACGCCGGAGGCGATACGCCGTATTGCTGATTTGAGCATCGAAAAGGAGTACGGCATCGTCGCTGGAGGTGAAGGGGGTGGCGACGCCGGCGCGGGAAAAAGTGCCGCGGAAAAATCCGCTCAGAATGCATTGGCAAAACCCGAGTCTTCAGCCCCGGTTGCTTCAGGTGGAGCAGCCCAGGCTGCCGGGGAGAGTACATCGGCGTTGATTGCCAAGAGCAGTGATGAATCCGATAAGGAGTTCGAACAGCGCGTCGCACAAGGTGAAAAGGTAAAAGGGGATGATTCCAAGGACTTTGCTGCACCGGTGCCTGAAGGTCAGAATGATCTTAGAAACGCCAATGCCGAACAGGCGATCCGCCTCTACAAAAAACTGCTAAAGAAATATCCCCTGTATGAACGGAACGACCAGGTACTTTATCAGATGTCCCGTGCCTATGAGGAGCTGGGCCAGGTTGATAAAGCCATGGAGGTGATGAACCAGTTCGTTAAAACCTATCCGACCTCAAAGTATATGGATGAGGTTCAGTTCCGTCGTGCCGAGTACTACTTCACTCGTAAAAAATTCCTGGATTCCGAAGATGCCTATAAGTCTATTGTGGCGCAGGGACCAAGCTCCTCTTACTATGAACTGGCACTCTATAAGCTGGGGTGGTCCTACTATAAACAAGAGCTTTATGAAGAGGCGCTAAATAAATATATCGCATTGCTCGACCACAAGGTATCGATCGGTTATGACTTCGAGCAGGAGCACGATAAGGGTCAGCGCAAGCGTATGGAGGATACGTTCCGCGTTATCAGCCTGAGCTTCTCCAATCTCGGTGGCCCTCTGACGGTTAAGGATTATTTCTCACGCCATGGTGAGCGCAGTTACGAGGACCAGGTCTATAGCCATCTGGGCGAGTTTTATCTAACCAAGCGTCGCTACAATGACGCGGCCGAATCCTACAAAACCTTCGTTGGGCTTTATCCCTACAATCGTGTTTCACCGCACTTTAATATGCGGGTGATTGAAATCTACAACAAGGGTGGTTTTGGTCGCCTGGTTGTGGAAGCGAAAAAAGAGTTTGCCGAGACCTATGCGCTTGATTCGGAGTACTGGCACTACTTCGAGCTCAGCGAGAGGCCGGATGTGGTTGCGTTCCTGAAGTCAAACCTGAAGGACCTGGCGAATCACTACCACGCCATGTATCAGGACAAGCGCTTCAAGAAAGACAAGCAGAAGAATTATGCGGAAGCCCTGTTGTGGTATCGCAACTACCTGAGTTCTTTCCCCAAGGAGAAAGAGTCTCCCGGTATCAACTATCAAATGGCTGAGTTGATGATGGAGAACAAGGACTTCGGTCAGGCAGCGATTGCATTTGAAAATACCGCGTATAACTATCCGCTCCATGAGAAATCGGCAGAAGCGGGTTATGCTGCGGTTTATGCGCACCGTGAGCACCTGAAAGTGGTGCCGCAGGGACAAAGAGGGCTGGTCAAGCAGCAGATCATCAAGAGCTCGCTGAAGTTTGCCGACACCTATCCCAAACACGAAAAGGTTACCCTCGTTCTCGGGGCGGCAGCTGATGATCTGTATGAGATGAAAAATTATCAGCTTGCCCGGAAGACAGCGCACAAACTGCTCGACAATTATCCCCAGGCAGAAAAGGAACTACGTCGTTCTGCATGGCTTGTGGTCGGTCATTCCTCCTTTGAGATGACTGAATATGCGGCAGCGGAGCAGGGATACATCAAGGTCCTGGCATTGACACCCAAGGACGATAAGTCCAGAGCGAAACTTTATGACAACCTCGCCGCATCGATTTACAAGCAGGGTGAGGAGGCAAACAAGCTTGAGAAGTACAAGCTTGCGGCGGAGCATTTCCTGCGTGTAGGTAAGCTGGCACCCAATTCGAAGATTCGTCCAAAAGCGGAATATGACGCCGCTGCGGCCCTTATCAACCTCAAGAACTGGGACCGTGCCGCTTCGGTTCTGGTGGCATTCCGTGCCAATTACCCGCACCACGAGCTGCAACACGAAGCTACCAAGAAAATCGCCTATGTCTATCGCGAGGCCGGTAAGCTTGAGTTGGCTGCGGCGGAGTATGAACGCATTGAGCGCGAATCCAAGGATGAGGAGGTACGTCGTGGTTCACTCCTGATTGCGGCAGAGCTGTACCATGAAACCGGATCCAAGCGTAAGGAGCTTGCCGTCTATAAGCGTTATGTCGGCTACTTCCCGAAACCGGTGGAGACGTCAATCGACATTTACGACAAGATGGCCAGTGTTTACAAGGCACTTGGCGAGTCAAGCAACTATATGTCGACGTTGAAGAAAATCGTCTCCATTGACTCTTCAGCGGGTGAGGCGCGTACCGACCGTACCCGTTACCTGGCGGCACAGGCATCCCTGGAGTTGGCCGAGCCGCTGTATGAACGCTTTGCGGCAGTGGCGCTGGTCAATCCGCTCAAGCAAAACATTGTAAAGAAAAAGAAGTATATGAAGGAGGCGGTAAAAGCCTATTCCAAACTGACGCAGTATGAAGTGGCGGATGTAACGGCTGCGGCTACCTATTACATTGCCGAGATCTATTACAACTTCAGCCGTGCCTTGAAGAACTCGGAGCGGCCCGCCAATCTTACGGACCTGCAACGTGAACAGTATGAGCTTGCGCTGGAGGATCAGATCTTCCCGTTCGAGGAAAAGGCCATTACTGTTCATAAAAAGAACATCGAGTTGCTCCACGCCGGTTATTACAGTGGCTGGATCGATAAGAGTATCGCCAAGCTGGCCAAACTCTATCCGGCGGCCTATGCGCGTAGCGAGATCGATAGCAATGTGATTGCCACGATTGATTCCTTCCGCTATGTCGTGGAAAAGCCTGCGAAGGATCAGCCTGCCCCCGCCAAGGCGGTTACGACTACTTCGAATGCCGAGACGGAGACTGCACAGGAGCAGGCGTCGCCGAGTGGAGACGATACGGTGCAGGAGACCACTACGACGGAAGTGGCACCTGCTGAGGCTCCTGACTCTGCAGCAGCTTCTGCAGAGAAGGCGGAAACAGAGGTATCGCCCCAGTCGACAATCCCTGAACAGGGTGCGGATGCCTCACCGGGGGCACCCGCTGAGGATGCCGGGAGTAACGGAGACCCTGCAGAAAACGGTGCCGACAATACCGAAGCGCCTGTTGCAGAGCCGGTACAACAGGAGCAGTCAGCGGAGGGGAGCAGCGGGACTGCGACGGAATCCCCCGATAGCGCCGATGCAACGGTCGAGGGGGAGCCCGTGAAAGAAAACACCGCTGCTGATTCAAGTGAGACTCAGGACACCGCAGACATGTCCTCCGGTAGTGAAGGCGCCAAGGGGAGTGGTGAGTAGAATGTTCAAGACGTGTCAAACAATGGCTTTTTCCCGGCTACTGCTGTTGGCCCTGGCGGCCCTTACCCTGGCAGGCTGTGTCAGTGCACCCACAAAGTCAGACAAGGAGAAGGACGTCCAGGGGATCTACTTTGTCGAAAACAAGAGTGTCGATCTTGAGGTGAGAAAGAACTTCCAGGCCGCCGTTAAGTTGCTTAAGGCCGAACAGTACCCCCAAGCTATTGATTTATTGAAGAAAGTGATAAAGGGATCACACAATAATTCTGCGCCTTATATTAATATCGCAATCGCATACGAGAGGATTGACGAGCTGAAAAAGGCCGAAGAGTACCTGAAGAAGGCGCTTGAGATTAATCCCGATCACCCCGCGGCGAATAATGAATACGCCCTCCTGTACCGCCGGACTGGCAAATATTCCGAAGCAAGGCAGCTTTATGAAAGGGTCGTAGAGAAGTACCCGGAGTATATGCCTGTGCGCAAAAACTACGGCATCCTTTGTGAGCTTTATCTGGATGATGCAGCGTGTGCGCTTGAACAGTATGAGGTTTATAGCAAGGCAAACCCGAAAGACGAAGACGTCAAATTGTGGATAACAACCTTAAAGCGGAAGCTGGGAGGTTAGAGTGGCAAAAATTCGATTCAGTCTGCTGCTGTCGCTTGTTATGATTGCGAGCCCGCCGGTAATGGCTGCGGACGGGAAAGGTAGCTCGGAGCCAAAAATGCTTTCCGGTATGTCGGTTGTCGGTAATGATGAGGCGCCAAAATCACTTTTTATCGTGCCCTGGAAAAGTTCTGAGATCGGCTTTGAGACCAATCTCAACAGGGGGATGATGGATGACTCTCTGCGTCCGGTGGACAAAGAGGTGTTCATGCGTGAAATCGATTTTTATGAAATAAGGCATGCGAACTGAAGCATGTTTCAGTAATAAAGTGCTGTCGTTGAGGAATTTGAAATGGGTGTTATCGATAAAATTGTAAGTTTTTTCGTTGAGGGTGGCTTCTGGATGTACCCGATTCTTACCGTCGGGGCCTTTGGCCTGGCGATTGGTATCGAGCGTTACATCAAGCTTGTTCGGGTGGAGCGCTCAAACCGCAAGATTTGGGACGTGCTCCATCCGGTATTGGTCGATGGTGACTTTGACCGTGCCCGGGAGATGACCCAGGAGGATAGTTCGACCGTCAGCACCCTGCTGGAAGTCGGGCTGGAGCGTCAGGGAACGGTTCGTCGCCGCGAAGATATCGAAATCGCGATGGAAGAGGGGATGATGGAGATCATACCTCAGCTGGAAAAGCGTATTTCCTATATCGCCCTGTTTGCCAACCTGGCGACTCTCCTCGGTCTGCTTGGTACCATCATCGGTCTTATTGCCGCGTTTAACGCGGTGGCCAACGCCAACCCGGCGGAGAAAGCGGATCTGCTTTCTGCCAGTATCTCGGTAGCGATGAACACCACAGCGTTCGGTCTAATTACGGCTATTCCGCTGCTGATTACCCATTCATTCCTTAATACCAAGGCCGGGACCATCGTTGATAGTCTCGAAATGATTTCAGTTAAGACTCTGAACATTATCGCTGGCAAAGCACGTCGTGCGGGCTAACAAGCAGGTCTGTCATGTCCAGAAGACACCATTATAAATCGAAAGATGAGCAGGTAGAGCTCGATATCACCACCTTCCTTAACCTTATGGTGGTGTTGATCCCGTTCCTGCTGATCACGGCGGTTTTCTCCCGGATTACTATCCAGGAGCTGAATCTGCCGACTCAGGCTACCGGTGGTGAAAAACCGGATAAACCCCTGGTCACAATCGAGGTCATTGTCCGTAAGGACAAGCTTCAGTTGAGTAATGGTGACAAGATTACTGCCACGATTCCAAAGAAAGACGACAAGTACGATATTCCGGCGTTGTCCAGGTTACTTCAGGACCTGAAAGGCCAGCACGAAAAGAAAGAAGATGCCACAATTTTGGTCGAGCCGGATATTGAATACGAAGATGTTATCCATGTAATGGATGCCGTGAAAGTTGCCGAGGTTCAATCGCCTGACCAGGAAGAACCGCAAAAGCTTGTGTTGTTCCCCAAGCTATCCCTGGGTGATGCACCATGAAAAATACCCGTCGTTTGAAAAGGATGGCCCGGGCGAAACGCCATCAGGCAGGTGGTCTGAATCTGACCTCGTTGATGGATGTATTCACCATTCTTGTCTTGTACCTGCTGGTCAATCAGTCATCAACCCAGGTCACTGAGCCACCAAAGGATGTGAAACTGCCAGACTCCGTTGTGGAGGCCAAGCCGCGCGAGACTGTTGTCATGACTGTCAGTGATGACGCCGTCTCAATTCAGGGTAAACCTGTCATCACGCTTGAAGAGGTGATGAAAAACAAGACCGGGGTGATTGTTCCTATCAGGGATGAGCTTGCCAAGGTTAAAAAACATGCGATTGGGGTGACGACGGAAGCCGTATCCAAGAGTAATGAAGTGACCATTATGGCGCACCGCACCGTCCCGTTTAAGGTATTGAAAACGCTGATGTCATCCTGCACCAGCGCTGGCTATAGCAAGATATCACTTGCTGTAAATCAGAAAGCATCTCAAAAGTAGTGTGAATCTGTGAGTAATTCCATTTCAGAAAGGCTGCAGGTAGTTCAGGCAAGTTTTGTCGAGGCAGAAGAGAAGCTCAAGTCACTACAGGGTGAACTTGCCAGTGTCGACGCTGAACTTGAGGAACTATCGGGAGAGCGCGAGCAATTTCACTTGCTGGAAGGTATCTGCTCGTCCATCGAAAAGCTGGATGAAATGGGGGCGGCGTATCTGTTCTGGGGTGAGGAGAAGCCCACATCGGCCCAGGAGCAACAACTCCAACATGCAATGGATACCCTCTCCCGGTTCCAGGAGAAAATCGGGGCTGTTGAGGAGAGAAAGCAGGCTGCTCAGGCAGGAATTACCGAGCAGGAAGCGCGTATTGCCAACCTGCAGGATGATATCGAGGAGCTCCAGGAGCAGGAAGAACGCGCCAAATATGATTATGTCGTCGAGCGGGAAGAGCGTGATCTGCCTTATCGTCCGATGCTCATGCCCTGGACCAAACAGGGTGAAGACGAGAGCCGTTATCGCAAGGCCCTTGCCCTGGTCTTCCTGTTTATTATGACACTTTCCGGGCTTATTCAGTTTTGGGAGCTGCCTGCGCCGGATGAGGATAAAGAGATTGAGGTGCCTGAGCACTTGGTGAAACTGGTGAAAAAGCAGAAGCCCAAGCCTAAGCCCAAGCCTAAGCCCAAGCAGAAAGAGGAAAAAAAGAAGGATCAGAAGAAGTCCGACAGCAAGAAACAGCCGAAACCTACGCCTAAAGAGACAAAACAGGCGCGCAAGGTTGCCGAGAGTAGCGGTGTGCTGGCCTTCAAGGATAACTTCTCGGACCTTCTCGAGGACGATGTGGACGCCAACCTCGGCGCCTCGGCCAAGCTCAGTAACAAGGGAGCGAAGGCCAAGGGTGACTCTAGCCGTAACCTTGTAATGTCCCAGGCCAAGGACAGCAGTGGAGGTATTAATACCGCTTCACTCAGCAAGAATGTCGGCGGTGGTGCCGGCAAGAAGATTGGCAGTGGCGTCTCCTTTGAGCGCGTTGAGAGTGCTATCGGCACGGACATGATGGCCGATGATCGTCCGCTCAGCGATGGGCAGGGACCGTCTCGTACCGATCAGGAGATTCAGATTGTCTTCGACCGCTACAAGGCCGCGATCTACCGTATCTACCAGCGTGAACTGCGTAAGGACCCGACTCTGAGGGGACAAATGGTGTTCGATATCACCATTAAGCCTGACGGCACGGTCTCTGCGGTGAAAGTCGTGTCGGATGACCTGGGCTCCTCCGCGCTGTCATCGAAGGTTGTGGGACGCATCAAACGGTTCAACTTCGGGCCGAAAGAGGGTGTGCCGACCGTAACCATCCGCTACCCGATCGACTTCCTGCCTGCTGGCTAATGCCGGCAGGGGGAGGTTATCTCCCTATTATTCCTTGCTTCATGTATCCTGTGCGGCAGCGTTGATATGGCCGATATTGGCTCATGACTGGCTTATGGGCTCTTTTTGAATGAGTTCCCTGGATGGGCACGGGGAGTCTGAATCCTCTTAAAGTGGACCTGGATTCACGTTTTTCCCCACAAGTTCCTGCTTTTTCTAAGCTTTTGCGTCTTGGTTCACATCTTTTTGTGCCTGTAATTTATATCGTACAGGTGTGCAAAGTCGCGTTGTTTTGTTAACGAAATATTACATGTTGATAATGTCATGCCGGTGGCTACCTCATATTCCTTCTCTGGGTGCTTTGCAGCGAGCTGCGAAGGCGCTGTCCGTCCTTCATTCTGTCAATAAACTCGCGGAACTACATGTATTTATGGCGAATTCCTATACCTGTCGCCCAGTTCCCATGTCGTCCCAGGAGAGTATCTTAGGTCGCTATGCCCATGCCCTGGGGGCTTACTGCTAATGCTGGGTCTCAAGCTGAAATTACAGCTATTTGTAAAACAGCTGTCTGGCTACTTCTCCGGTAGTTCTCATGCTGGCTATAAGCAAGGTGTGTCACGTCTATCCCCTGAGGTTAACCTCGTGTTGTCGGCTGATTCCAGGCGGAGTTCATCATTCCTCGGTCGCAGCCGCTTGATGAAAAATCTGCTGCGTCTTTTTTCCACGGTAGTACTGCTCAGCGCAGCTTCAACAGCGGTGGCAGGTGATTATGCGTGTGGTCCAGCCTCTAATGGTGGTGATTTTCAGGTTCTCGATGGCTACAACTTGCCGGGCGGTCTTACACTGGCTGAGTTCGAGAAACTTTCATCATTATCCTTTGTGGGTAACTGCACCATCAGGAATTTCCCTATAGATAATGGCATTGGTGGCTTCGGGGTAAATTCGACACTGCTTAACTTCAACCTTCCCGATAAGCAAGCAGTCATTGTCATGGACAATGTTTACTACACCGGTAACATGTCCTGCAGTAATCTCCCGCCCGGGGTTGTTATCTGGTGGGTCAACGGTGCGTGGAACAGTATTGATTCTAAGTGTCAGTCCTTTATCCCACCGCTGGATGGTTTGAGGAAGCTGAACCCTGCCGCTGAAACAACCCAAACGATTGGCGTGCCTTTTACCTACACGCTGACAATGCCGGAAATGGTGAACCTGAATTCTGATGGAACCTATACCTGGACCGGCTCGCCTGATACAGCAGATATAACCTACTTTAGAATTGAAGATGATCTGACAACCACCGGAGCGGATCTCAGCTATGTCAGCCACAACGCATATTTGGTGGATTCGGGCGGGAACCAGACGCCATTCACTTTCACCACAGTACCCACGGCGGGTGATAAGCAACTCGTATTCGAATATAACAGCGCTACAACATCAGTACCCGCAGGAAGCCAGCTCGTTGTCGAGCTGACGGTGTCACTCGACAATAGCGCTACGAATGTGCCCGGTACGACTTTTACTAACGAGGTCGACTGGTATCTCAGTAAGTTGGTGAGCAATTCTGACGGTTCGACGACACCCGTGGATGATGTGCCGGGTCATACCGAGCCGACGGATCCGATGACCATCGTTGCGCCTGATATCACGGTGAGCAAAACAAGCCCTGTGACCGCTCTGAACTTTGGCATCATGGCGGATTACAGCATCCGGGCACAGAACACCGGCAGTTCCGATGCGTGGGAAGTAAGCATTCTTGATCAGTTCCCGGACTTTTCTGTGGCGGCGGGTGACGCAGCTACCGCCGGGATGTGCGACTACGATCCTACAACCATCCTCGCAGCTTCGATCATTGGTGCAGACGGTACGACTCTGATTAAGACGCTGGATCCGGCGACCGATTATACGCTCAACTGGACGGGTGCCAACGGCCAGCCAGATGCCTGCCAACTCACTGTTAGCATGACCAATGCGGCTGGTCCGCTTGCGTCCAACCAGTACCTGGTTATCAACTACGACTCGACGCTTGACGATGACAGGCCCAATATCACTGATGGCTGGGACCTGACCAATACTGCGACAGCCACCCAGTGGTTAAATGCCGGCGATGGCAGCGGCATAGTGTTTACCAACACACAGGCGTACCACCAGGACAGTTATACCGTCACCACAGCGCTCTCCGGCTACTATTTCGAAAAAACCGTGACGAACCTGACTACCGGTGAAGGGCCTGGAATGAATATCTCGGCGCTACCCGGTGACCAGCTGCACTATCAAATACGCCTCTACAATGTTGACCAGACCTTCAACAATGTCGTGTTCACGGATGATCTCGATGAGACCAGCCTGGATCTGGCAAGCTTCAATAATCTGACCATCAACGGTTCCCCATCTCCGGAAGTACCCGACGCCAGTGGTGTTCTAACGATTGGAGATGGGACACTGAATATTGCCCAGGGTGATGAGCTAATTATCGAGTTCGACATCGATCTGCTCTCGTCCATTAGCGACCGCACTGTTTTGAATCAGGCGACGATGTCTGTGGGGGGTAGCTATTTCGCCGAGAGTGACGATCCCTACCTTAATGGCGTCTCTTCACCCACCGATAACACCGATCAGGATCCAACACCGGTCTACGTTCAGACCTCAAATGTACTGACAAAGACGAACCCGGCCAATCTCGATGTCACCATAGGTGAGGAGTTCACCTATCGTATCGAGATCACCGCTCCGTCGCAGACGCCGTTGTATGACGTGGTGATCTATGACGATGTGGCGGCGTCCGCTGCAGACATAGAGATCGTTAGTGCCAACGATCCCAGTGGCACCTGGACGCTCACCCATGATGGAATCCGTATTTGGGATGACACGAGTGGTATCGACATAGCGGCAGGAACTACGGCAACCATCGATGTCACCATGCGGTTGCAGAATACCACTACCAATATCTCGGGCCTGCAGTTTTATAACAGCGCTTATTATACCTTCCACCGCATCAATGACCCCACTTCTGCGGTGCTGACGACCAGCACCGTTACCACGGCCGTTCCCTTGACGGTTGTGGAGCCGGCCCTGACAACGAGCACGAAGACGGCTAGCTTTGCCACACCTGCGACCAAGGTAGTCGGTACTGACCCTGCCACGGTAGGCGACGTTTTGCAGTACACCGTCACGGTCCCTAACACCGGTGACTCGACCGCTTTCGATACCAGTGTCGTTGATCTCTTGCCTGCTGATTTGTCATACAACACCGGCAGCACAACAGTTGAGCTTTATGACCCTAGCGGGCCGACTACCACAACGATCTCCACACTGGACCCCGTCGTGCTCGCCGATGGTTCACTCGTCTGGGGAGCGCAAGCGGGTGATACCACTTTCGATATCCCGGTCGGCCAGGAGTTGCATGTTACCTATCTGGCCACCGTGCAGTCGGTCACCGGTACTGACATTACCAATGCGGTCAATATCGACTGGACCTCTCTTGACAATGCTTCTACCTATGAGCGCGACGGGGCGGGCTGTCCGACTGTTACGGCTCCGGATACCTACTGCTACAGCCCGACGCCGATTACAATCGCTACCGAGGACAACACTGCACTGACCAAACAGGTCTTCGATGACTCCTACGCCGAGAGTCCTGCCAGCACGGGTAACCCTGTGGTGCGAGTTGGCGATACCGTTACCTACGATGTGGTTCTGGAACTGCAGGAATACACCACACAAAACGTAGTACTGACTGATGTGCTGCCTCAGGGTTTGGAGTTAGTCAGTTATAGCATTGACCCCGGACCAACCACATTCAATTACACTATGGTCTCCGCTCCCGCGGCAGGTGATACCGGTACCCTGACCTGGGACTTCGGTGACATCGAGAATGTGCCGAGCGGTGACAATACTCCGGTCGATCCGCTTTTGATCCGGTATACGGCGAGAGTCATTACAGCCGCCGCCCCCTCCGGGGTGGATACCAGTCCAACCAATTCGCGGACTAACGCTGCGGCGCTTACCTATACCGGTTACGACCCGACCAACACCAGCCTTACTGGCAGCACTACCATCGATGTGCTGCAGCCGCAGATGAGCGCCATCACCAAGGTGGATCTGAACGGGGCCAGCCGTACCGGCAGCGGTACCTCCGCGGACCCTTATCAGGTCAACA
>JBEPXU010000034.1:0-12254 GCA_041641735.1 Ectothiorhodospiraceae bacterium | reverse complement strand
AGCGGTGATAAGGATGACCCTTGATCACACTCCAGGCGCGATAGAGCTGCTCCGCCACCACAATACGCACCAGCGGATGCGGCAGGGTGAGTGGCGACAGCGACCAACGCTCATCAGCAGCGGCACTCACTGAGGGCTCGATGCCCTCCGGGCCGCCGATAAGCAGCGCCACATCACGCCCATCGGCCATCCAGGCCTCCATTCTTGCCGCCAGTTCCTCCGTGGTCCAGGCCTTTCCCTTGACCTCCAGTGCCACTACCCTGACGCCCTTGGGGGTTACCGCCTTCATTTTCTCACCCTCCTGGCGCCGTAGTCTGGCAATATCGGCGTTCTTACCGCGCTTGCCGGCGGGTATCTCGTGCAGCCTCAGGGTACACTCCTGCGGCAAACGCTTGGCATATTCGCCGTACCCCTGCTCCACCCATCCGGGCATCCGTTGTCCGACGGCAATAAGGTGTATCTGCATCGATCAGGCTGCGGATGGCTCAGGCCCCGCCCAACTCCTCGTCACTGGGCGCATCCTCACCCCAGAGTTTTTCCAGATTATAGAAGTCCCGCGTTTCCGGGAGCATCACATGCACCACGATATCACCGAGGTCCACCAACACCCAGCTGCTCTCATCCTGCCCCTCCATGCCAAGCGGCTGGATCCCCTTTTCCTTGGCCTTCTCTACCACACTGTCGGCGAGCGCCTTGACCTGTCGACTGGAGTTACCACCGACGATCACCAGAATATCGGTCACACTGGACTTGTCCCGGACATCCAGCACCTTAATATCAACGCCCTTGCGATCCTCCAGGGCATCCACAACCAAGTCTTTCAATTGCTCTGCGTTCATTTAAACCCTTCGGTTAACGGTATAGCTTCTGTTCAAGAATATAGTGCCAGACATCATCCGGCAGCAGGTATCGTGCACTTCGGCCCTGTGAAATGGTCTCACGTATGGCTGTGGCCGAAATCGCCAGCTGGGTCACTGCCTGCAAGACAATGTTACCCGCCGGTTTCTCATGAATCGCCCCTGTCCGCTGACACTGACGGGACGACAGCAGCGCACCCAGCTCGCCCTGCAGCTTGTCAGGATTAAAATGCCAACCGGGACGATGGGCGACCGCAATATGGGCGTATTCCAGCAGTTCCTGCCAGCGATACCAACCGGTCAGACCGAGAAAGGCATCCACCCCCAGGCAAAGGCAAAGCGGCGTATCCCCCAGCTCCTCGCGTAGCGAGGCAAGGGTATCGACCATATAAGACGGGCCGTCCCGGTGTAGCTCCCGCTCATCGATCTCCAGTGCCGCTTCATTGGCGACTGCACGCTGAAGCATCGCCAGCCGCTGTTCCACTGTTGCCTCAGGCTGTTCCCGGTGCGGCGGTATCGAACAGGGTACTAGCAACATTCGCTGCAGGGACAGCTGCTCCCGCAATTCCAGTGCCGGACGCAGGTGCCCGAAGTGGACCGGATTGAAGGTTCCACCGAAAACCCCGACTGCTGGCGACAAATCGCCGGCCATCAATCCTCCTTTCCCGAGCGTGGTGCAAAGCGCCAGATTGCCACCACGATGCCCGCCACCGCGACCATAAGCAGCAACATCCAAACCGTAGGCAGGCCTTCATCTGCCGTTTTCGCCTTTTTCGTCGTAGGGGATGAAACCAGCTCTTCGGGAGCAGGCGTTGATTCAGTCCGGGGCGATTGTTGCTTCGGGGCGGTGGGCTCTGCCTTTTCTGTCTTTGCCTGATACTCCAATACCTGGTTCGAGACACTGTTCATCTGCTGCTCCAGTCGCGCCAGCCGCTCCTTCAGCTCGCGATTGCGCTGCGCCATCTCAGCACTTTCCTGCTGCACACGCTCCAGCCGCTGCTCCAGCTGCTGTTTCTCTTTCTGCTGTCCGATGACCTTGTCATTGGTCGCCTGCCAACGCGCCTTATGTTCACGCAGCGTAGCCGTCACCTCCGCATCCGTGAGCTGATAGAGTTCCTTGTTACTCGGCACCCGCAGACGGACTCCGCTCTTGAGGTTATTCAGATTATCGCGATAAAACGCCTCGGGATTGGCGCGATAGAGCGCCACCATCATATGGCGATAACTGCGGTTATTGTGTTTGCTAAGGCGTATGGCAATGGTATCGAGCGACTCATTCTCGCCGACCTCGACATAGAGTGGTGTCTTCTCCGTCGCTTCGTCACTGACCGGGGTAATATGAAAGCGGCGGCTCATCTCCCCCTCAGGCCATTGAAGCTGCAGTAGTAGCACAGCCTCCTCACCTTGCCACGGCTGCTTTCCGAACAACTGAATTTGCCCACGGTTCTCACCTTTTGCCAGCAGTGCAACCTGCAAATCCTGCAACAATGCTGGTTTCTGCAGTTGCTGCAAGGCGTAGGCTTCGTCAGAGGCCAGAGTGACCCTCAGGGCCGCCATGGACTCATCCGGCTCAAGGGTTATCGGTATCAATGCCCGTAACGGTTCGCCGGGGCTATTTCTAAGCGTCAGATCCCCCACGGTCAACGCCTCAACGCGCAGCGTCAGGGTCATCACCACCAGAAGCGTCAGCAAGGATGACGCCCGCCAAGACCACCGGTTACGCTTTTGCATCATGGCTCACCATAGTTGCCGTTACCGCTTGTGTAACGGCCCAGTCAGGGGCGGTTTAAGTGCGAATATGACCGTCACCGATGACGATATACTTTTGCGAGGTCAACCCCTCCAACCCCACCGGTCCACGCGCGTGGATTTTGTCGGTGGAGATGCCGATCTCTGCACCCAGGCCATACTCAAACCCATCGGCAAAACGGGTCGAGGCATTGACCATCACCGAGCTGGAGTCGACCTCGGTGAGAAAGCGTCGTGCACGGGTAATGTTTTCCGTGATGATCGACTCGGTGTGACCTGAACTGTGTTTCTGGATATGTTCAATCGCCTCGTCCAGCCCCTTGACCACACGGATGGAGAGGATCGGCGCCAGGTACTCGGTATCCCAGTCC
The DNA here is from genome assembly GCA_041641735.1 of Ectothiorhodospiraceae bacterium. Taxonomy (GTDB): domain Bacteria; phylum Pseudomonadota; class Gammaproteobacteria; order Thiohalomonadales; family Thiohalomonadaceae; genus JAPHTQ01. The sequence continues at coordinate 9,277 of JBEPXU010000034.1, read as the reverse complement.
TCTTCAGTGGCGGCGATGCTTCCCTCAATCAGGCGCTGCGTCGTCTCACAACCACGCAGTTCTACACCGACCTCCTGATACATTCTGCCCAGCTCCGGCAGCACCGATTCGGCCACCTCCTCGGAAACCAGCAGGGTCTCCATGGCGTTGCACACGCCATAACGATGGGTCTTGGCGTTAAAGGCGATCTGGGTGGCCTTTTCCAGATCCGCCTCGGTGTCGATATAGACGTGACAGATCCCGTTGAGATGCTTAATCACCGGCACGCGGGCATCGGCGCTGATGCGCTCAATAAGCCCCTTACCGCCACGGGGGACGATGACATCCACATACTCGGGCATGGTGATGAGTTCGCCGACAGCGGCACGGTCAGTGGTCTCCAGCACCTGCACCGCCGTTGCCGGCAGACCGGCCTTCTCCAGCCCGGAGTGAATACAGGCGGCAATCGCCTGATTCGAGTGGGCCGCTTCGGAGCCGCCACGCAGGATCGCTGCATTGCCCGATTTGAGGCACAGCGCGGCGGCATCGGCGGTGACGTTGGGGCGCGACTCATAGATGATACCGATGACGCCAAGCGGCACCCGCATCTTGCCCACCTGGATACCGGAGGGTCGGAATGTCATCTCCGCAATCTCCCCGACCGGATCGGGCAGCGCGGCGATCTGGTGCAGTCCCTGGGCCATCCCGGCAATACGTTCACCGTTAAGCTCAAGGCGATCCAGCAGGGCCTCATCCAGGCCGCGCTCGCGCCCTGCCTCAAGGTCTTTACCATTGGCCTCGATAATACGCTCGGCATTCCACTCCAGTTCAGCGGCAATCGCCAGCAGCGCGGTATTTTTGGCATTACTGTCGGCACGGGCGATCTCCCGTGAGGCGGCACGCGCCTGCTGACCGACCTGTTGCATGTACTGTTTGATATCCACGTCAAACCCCTATAACTGAGTTCAAAGATAAAACTTAAAAGTTCAATATCGAACCCCGCCACCTCTTTGAACTTTTAACTTCCGACTTCGAACCGACTTAAACCGTCCGTATCCCGGCCATCAATAGTGTTAATTGTAACAATTCATCCCAGGGGTTGCCCGGCTCAACCCCCTTAATCATGCGATCGATGCGTCCGGCCCGGCGCAATAGGAGCTGCCAGCGTTTGAGGTTGTGGCGCTGCAATCCAGCCCGCACCGCCGCTTTACGCTTCTTCCAGACACGAAACTGCTCCAGCACCGTATCAGGAGGGGCACCGGCCTGAACAGCATCGGCCATCAATACCAGAGAACGCAGTTCACGCAATACCGCCCACAGCACCAGTATTGCCTCCACACCTTCCCCTTGCAGTCCAAGAAGTACCCGGCTGGTTCGTGGTACATCGCCAAGCAGGGCAGTGTCCACCAGTTCGAAGATATCGTAGCGGGCACTGTCGGCCACGCCCTGCTCGACCTGCTGCGCATCGATGGCGGATTCTCCGTAGAGCAAAAGGAGCTTTTCTATCTCCTGTGCCGCAGCAAGCATGTTGCCTTCAACCCGCTCGGCCAACAGCTGTGCCGCCTCCGAAGTGGGCTGCATCCCACGTGAGCGCATACGCTGCATCACCCAGCCGGGCAACGCCTGCGAATCGATTGGCCAGACGCTCACGGTGGCGCCCGCTTTGTCCAGAGATTTGTACCACTTGCTGTTCTGCGCATTGCGGTCCAGCTTGCCACAGGTCACCAGCAGAACCGTATCGGGAGGTGGATTCGTCGCATACTCGGCGAGGATTTTACCCCCCTCCTTGCCGGGCTTTCCTGTCGGCATGCGCACTTCGATCAAACGCTGCTCGGCAAACAGCGAAAGGGAATCCGATGCAGCGAGGAGTTGCCCCCAATCGAATCCGGTCTCGACGTGCATCACCTCACGTTCGCTGAAACCTTGCGCCCTCGCCTGCCGGCGGATAGCATCTTCGGCCTCCATCAGCTGCAACGGCTCATCACCACTCAGCACATAGACGGGCAGCAGACCCTGCTGCAAGTGCGCATTCAGTTTGTCGAGGTAGAGCTTCATTCCTTTTGTCGGGCCAGGCTCTGTAGACGCCGCATCATCTGCTCCACGGCCACACGCCGCATCTCGCTTCGAAGCGCCGTCTCTTCATCACCCTTTGCCAGCACGTTATCCGGGTCAAAACTGTAGTCTCGAATGACATTGACCCGCTCATTATCGGCAATGAGCTGACCCGCACTGCCCTGCAGACTGAAGACCACCTGAAGCGCCAGCTCGTACTCTGCCGCCCGGCCCTGGGTATCGACACTCAACACTCGGCGGTCAAAGCGCTGCTGGTGCAGGGTAAGTACCGCGCTGGAAGCCGCGGCTGAATCCACAACAGAAGCACCAGCACCGAGAATGGCGTTTTCCACCTCATAGTAGAGTGCACTGCCACCGCCGTCGCTGATGTAGGTGCGGGCCATAACATCAGGCAGCGGGACAGCACCGCGGAGATGAAATCCGCAGGCGGACAGTTGCAGCAACATCAGCCACAACATCCAGCGCATAAAGAGATTGCTGCGGTTCATTTGGCCCTCACTCAGTTGGCGACCACGTTTACCAGCCGCCCGGGAACGACAATGATCTTGCGGATGGTCTTGCCCTCGACAAAGTTCTGCACCTTACCATCCGCCAGGGCGATCTCTTCAATGGCCGCATTGTCGGCGTTGGCTGGCACGCTGATCTGGCTGCGCACCTTACCGTTGACCTGCACCACCAGATCGATCGCGTCCTTTACCAGCGCCGCTTCATCCAACTCAGGCCACGGGGCGGTAAGGATATCCTCGCCATAGCCGAGTTCCCGCCACAGAATGTGGGTGGTATGCGGTGCAATCGGTGAGAGCAGACGCAACAGGATGGACACCGCCTCATTGCGCAGTGCTGAGGCGCCGTTGCCGTTAAGCTTGCTCAGGGTATTCATCATCTTCATACAGGCAGCCACCACCGTGTTGAACTGGTAACGACTGAAGTCGCTCAGTGCCTGCTGCAGTGCCTCGTGGATCTCACGCCGGGCATCCTTGATGTCCTCATGAACCTCAACGGCCCCGCCCAGTGCCGGCTTGTGCTCGTGGGTATAGGCCCAGAGACGCTTGAGGAAGCGGTGTGCCCCCTCAACACCGGAGTCGTTCCACTCCAGGGACTGCTCCGGCGGTGCGGCAAACATGGTAAAGAGTCGCACGGTATCGGCACCGTACTGCTGGATCAGCTCCTGCGGGTCCACGGTATTACCCTTGGACTTGGACATCTTAGCCCCGTCCTTGAGCACCATCCCCTGGGTCAGCAGGTTCTTGAACGGTTCGTCGGACTTCACAAACCCCTGATCCCTGAGCAGCTTGTGGTAGAAACGCGCATAGAGCAGGTGCAGGATGGCGTGTTCGATGCCGCCGATGTACTGATCCACCGGCAGCCAGTAGTCGGCACGCTCGTCCAGCATGGCGCTGTCGTTATCGCGGCAGGTATAGCGCGCGTAGTACCAGGAGGACTCCATGAAGGTGTCGAAGGTATCGGTCTCACGCTCCGCCTCGGCGCCGCACTTGGGGCAGGTGGTCTTGTAGAACTCGGGCATCTTCTTGATCGGTGAACCAACACCGTCGAACTCCACCTCCTCGGGTAGCACTACAGGCAACTGCTCCTCCGGCACCGGCACCTCGCCGCAGTTGCCGCAGTTAATGATCGGGATCGGACAACCCCAGTAACGCTGGCGTGAGACGCCCCAGTCCCGCAGACGGTAATTGACCGTCTTGCCCCCCCTGCCGATCGTCTCAAGATGCTCTGCAATGGCATCGAGAGCCTGCCTGGAGGAAAGACCGTTGAAGTCACCGGAATCGATCAGGATGCCCCTCTCGGTATAGGCGCCCTCATTCAGGTCCACCTCAATATCCTGATCAACCGGCGCGATCACCTGCTTGATCGGCAGGCGGTACTTTTTGGCAAATTCCCAGTCGCGCTGATCATGGGCCGGCACGGCCATAACCGCCCCCTCCCCGTAGCTCATCAGCACGAAATTGGCGGCAAAGACCGGCACATCTTCCCCGGTAAGGGGGTGAGTTGCCCTGAGGCCGGTATCGACCCCCTCCTTCTCCATGGTCTCCATGGCCGCCTCGGAGGTCTCCATCTTCTTGCACTTGTCGATGAAGGCCACCAGGCTCGGATTATCGCCGGCAGCGCGCAGTGCCAGCGGATGCTCGGGGGCCACGGCAACGTAGCTCACGCCCATCAGGGTATCGGGACGGGTGGTGAAGACCTTGAGCGGCTCACCTTCAACATCGAAACTCAGTTCGACCCCCTCGGAACGGCCGATCCAGTTCTTCTGCATGGTTCGCACCTGCTCCGGCCAGCCGGGCAATTGTTCCAGATCCGCCAGCAGCTCCTCGGCATAGGCGGTGATCTTCATGAAATACTGCGGGATCTCCTTGCGCTCCACCGGCGTATCACAGCGCCAGCAGCAACCGTCGATCACCTGCTCGTTGGCCAGCACGGTCATGTCGTGGGGACACCAGTTCACCGGTGCGGTCTTCTTGTAGACCAGGCCCTTTTCAAACAGTTTGGTAAAGAGCCACTGTTCCCACTTATAGTAATCGGGATGGCAGGTAGCCACCTCGCGCTCCCAGTCGTAGCCGAAGCCCAGACGCTTTAGCTGACCACGCATGTAATCGATGTTCTCGTAGGTCCACTTGGCGGGCGGCACATTATTCTTGATCGCCGCATTCTCCGCCGGCAGACCGAAGGCATCCCAACCCATCGGCTGCAGGACGTTCTTTCCCAGCATGCGCTGGTAGCGGCTGATTACATCGCCGATGGTGTAGTTGCGCACATGCCCCATATGCAATCGCCCGCTGGGGTACGGGAACATCGATAGGCAGTAGTACTTCTCCCGCGACGGGTCATCGTGTGCCTTGAAGGATTGCTTCTCCTCCCAGAACTGCTGGGCGGACTGCTCAATTAAATCGGGTCGGTACTGCTCGTCGAACGCCATCGAAAAACGCCTGTAATAGCCTGAAAAACAAGCCGGATAGGATACCGTAGCTTAGGGATATCTCACAATAACAGGGATGACGTATGTGGGGGAAAGAAAAAAAAGGTGGACGGGGGACGTCCACCTATAACAAGGATTAGCAGGAGGAGTAGGAGGAGTCAGACCACCCCTGCTTCCCAATATGCGGCCGCTTGCCAGCCGGCAGATGCCGGAACACGGCTTACTGACACCGCATGCACCACACTTACTACCACAGCAAAAAACATTGGGACGGGAACGATTTCATCCAAAAACCGATAAGCAACTACAGTGCTATCCCTTCCTGCCTGTAGATATTGCAATATGCTTGCCAACTCTGTCAGCTAGCGCATAAAAAAAACATATCCATTTGTTTTATCTGTATTATTTACCCCCACGTCAGGATATCTATGGAACGATACTCTTGCGAATGTGGGGCTTTCAACGAAAAAACACTGGTAATTATGTCATTTTTGACAAAAAATCCTGCCATATTTGACAAAAATGGCAACGACACATGAAACCCAGTACCCCCCTCGACACCGACTGCATTACAGCCATCCACAGCCTGTTGGAAAACTTTCAGGCACCGGCCGTCCTGCTCAGTTCGGACTACACCATTCTGACCTGCAACAGACACTACCGCCTCCAGCATGGCTCCGAATCCGATCCCGAGGGCATGCGCTGTTATGAGGTATCACACCACTACGACCGTCCCTGCCATGAGGAGGGGGAACAATGCCCGATGCAGGCCAGTCTTGAATCGGGCGAATCCCAGCGAGTCCTGCATCTTCACCACACACCAAACGGGGAGGAGCACGTCGATGTTGAACTCTGCCCCATCCACGACGGTGTGGGCCGAATCAGTGCCTTTATCGAACTGATGCATCCGATTAAGAGCGCGCGGGACGATGACAGCCAACAAAAACTCATTGGGCGTTCCAGCGCCTTTACCCAGGCGATGGAGCTGATCGGCCGGGTCGCGCCCAGTGAAGCCACCGTCATGCTTCATGGCGAATCGGGTACCGGTAAGGAGCTGGCGGCACTCGCTGTGCACCAGGCCAGCCAGCGTTCAGCAGGTCCATTTGTCCCCGTTGAATGCTCAGGCCTAAGCGAGAGCCTGTTCGAAAGTGAACTGTTCGGGCATGAAAAGGGGGCCTTTACCGGTGCACAGCACCAGAAACCGGGCCTGGTGGAATCGGCCCGTGGAGGCACCCTGTTTCTTGATGAAATCGGCGACGTACCGCTTAACCTGCAGGTTAAGCTGCTGCGGCTGCTGGAGACGGGCACTTACCGCAGGGTTGGGGGCGTCGAGCCCCTGCAAGCGGAATTTCGCCTGGTCTGTGCCACTCACTGCGATCTGGAGCAGATGGTTGAAGACGGTCGGTTTCGTCAGGACCTTTTTTTCCGCATCAGCGTCTTTCCCATTACCCTGCCGCCACTTCGCGAGCGCCAGGACGATCTGCCCGAGCTTATCGACACCCTGTTGTCACGACTGGCCCCGGGACGGCAACTGCAGCTCAGTGCCGATAGCCTGGATTGCCTGAAGCACTACCGTTTCCCCGGCAATATCCGTGAACTTCGTAACCTGCTGGAGCGCGCCATCCTGCTGGCCGATGGCGCCATACTGGAGACTCGGCACTTCCCCGGGATCTGCAACCACGCCTCTCCCCCCAGTGAGAGTGGCCCGCGCTTTAACAATCTGCTGTCGCTTGATGAACTGGAACAGCAATACCTGCATTGGGCGATCACCCGCTATCCCGACGATAAGGGTTGGCTAGCAGAGCAACTGGGGGTGAGCGAACGTACACTCTACCGCAAGCTGGGGAGGGTAAAAGATTAATTTTCCGCCCTCGACTTGGCATATTCCCATGCATGCATCACACTCATTACATACGAAATCAATAACAATGGAGGATAGGGCATGAATAAACCACTACCGGAAGGCATGGCCGAAAAGCTGACACAGGCCTATGACCGCATGCTCGAGCGAACCCGCGCGACCATGGACAAGGCGGACAAAGGGGTGCATGACGCCGTAGAACTGGCCATGGAACGTGCCACAGAACTGGGTGAACTGACCCGGGAAGAGGCCGAGCTGGTCAGTATCTATGTTATGCGCGATCTGGAGGATGCCGCAGAATTCATCGGCAAGTCCGGCAATGAATTGCGTGACTGGCTCCGCTTTGACCTGGATGTGGTTGAGGAGGCACTGCTACAAATCTTCAGCCAGATGGTTGATCACACGCGCGCCGCCCTGGACGATCTCCAACGTCGCGCCAACGAAGTGGGAGAATGGCACACCGGTGAAATTGCCGGTATCGGTACCCTGCAATGCAAGAGCTGTGGTGAGATGCTGCATTTCCATCACACCGGTCATATTCCTCCCTGCCCCAAATGCCACGGTACGAAATACCGTCGTATTACGACACGGGATGAATGAACCGCCCGTTCCCCAGTTAAAAGAAACGGCCCCGAATGGGGCCGTTTCTTTATCTCCACAAGGCAGAGAAAACCAATTACGTTTCTACATTATGTACGGACATGCCGCAGCAATAACCAAATCCGTTTACGAATATTATTCACGCGGATCCTCCAGCGATATTTTTCACTCTGTTTTACGTGAGGGTAACGAATCTTCAGATCATTAATCTTTTCGTAGATCGATTCGATAAGCTCCTCAGTCTCCTTACCCCGCCAGGCGGCCAGATCAGACCCCTCCAACGAGGGATAGTGATCAATGCGTCCGCGTTTGAGGGTATTAAAGTTAAAACCATCCTTGGCGAGGCGCCTGTACTCGACAACAGCAATCTTGTCGATAACCTCGGAGAGTTCCACCCCGTCATCAGCCACCATATCCAGATAGATCAGGTTATCCTTCAGTTCACTCACAAGGGAGCGCGAATCCCCTTTGGCCCGCTTCCACCAGGTTGTCAGGGCCTTGGCCGCCGAACCTGCCGTTGATAAAGACTGTAGTGCTGAGGGAATCGAGATATTCACCCTGTTATTCCTGCCTCAATGGATATCGTAATTGCTTATTGGTAAACGGCAGCAGCACCTTTTTCGTCGCCATACTCACGCTGCTTCTGTTTTATGAGACACCGATACAACCGACCACCGGGCTAATCGGCATTACGCTCTGCAACCGGCACTAGGGCCACAGAACGGTCAGCGAGGAATAGGAAAAATGTACCGAGAAGCAGTGTTAGTGTCGGATCGATCAGCATTGAAATATTGATAAATGGTGCATAGGCGATAGAAATAAAATGGAATAAGGCCCCAATAATCAGCACACCGGACCAGATCTTGATAAGGGCACGGGTATGCTTATATTTGGTAAATATTGCAGTCAGAATTCCGCCCTGCACCGTAATGGGTATCAGGGCAATCAGTGCGCCATGGCGAATCAGTCCTGCAAGATTCAATAACAATAACAGGCAAAGAATTACGACAAGACTCCATTTGTAACCGGCACTGGTAAACTCCACACTCGAAATTCTTGCCTCGGCCGGATAGCGATAACCGGCTTTGGCAATGTGCTCACGTATGATCCTTGCCTCGTCCGGATGGGACTCTTCATCGATCTCACTGAGTGCAGCCTCGAGCTCATGAAGGTGATAAACACTATAATTGGGCATCTCTGACATCGACAACCTCCCTGTTAATTTATTATTAGTAATGTTGTTATTGTTTTTTCCTGAAATTAAACAGTACAACCGTACCCGCTACAACAAACATTACAATCAGAATGGCAAAGTTACCAAACCGGTTATAGGGGGTCTCACCTTCCATCGGCTGCACGCTAGCCTTAATGACATCGATCTTGAACTGTTTGCTGGTTTTCTCCAGTTTGCCATCGGACTCAATAATGGCGGAAATTCCGTTCGTGGTAGCACGTAATAACGGTCGACCGAATTCAAGTGCCCGCATGCGGGATATCTGCAGATGCTGATGCGGCGCCAGCGAATCCCCATACCAGGCATTGTTGCTACCGTTAACCAGCAAGGTTGCCTGGGGCAGGAAATCGCGCATCTCGGCCGCAAAGGCATCCTCGTAACAGACTGAGGCGGCGACCTTCTCTCCTGCCACCTGCAAAAGCGGCTGACGCTCGGGTCCCGGAGAGAAACTCGACATGGGCATATCGACGAAATTAATCAGGCCACGCAGAAGATTTTCGAAGGGCAGATATTCGCCAAACGGCACCAAATGGCGTTTGCGGTAAAAACCGTGATGGGAGCCCAGACTCATCAGGGTCGTGTAATAACGTTCTCC
>JBEPXU010000033.1:0-12526 GCA_041641735.1 Ectothiorhodospiraceae bacterium | reverse complement strand
CATCATGCACGCCCTGGGGCTGCTGATGATCGCCATCTATGTTTACGTCTACTTCGTGCCGTTCCAGAAGCTGAAAAAGGCAGTGGCCTCACAGGCATGGCCCGAGGGCAAGCCACACATCGACCGTATCCGCGACATGGTCGGTATCAACACGATTTTGGGTGTTATCACTATCGCCGTCGGCGCCGGCGGCCGCTACCTGGCCTGATCTCGATTCCAGCCCCCCTCTCAGGGGGGGGCTACCAACCATCACTCCGGTCGCGGCGTACCGCAGTTCCAGCAGACATCGAACTGCCCCTCCACCCGCTCGCCGCAATTGGGGCAACGCCACCCGGGCAGATTCTGTTCACGGTCCATCTCATCGATGACACGCTTCGCCGCCGGGTAGTCCCGCTCCTCCACCCACAGCTCCGGCCAGGCCTCGGTGGGCGGCAGATCCCCCGCGCCACCGCCGAGAAACTCGTTCTTCAGGGTGACCTCAATCCCCGCCACCTCCAGCAGGTTGCGGACGTGGTTGACCAGAAGGGTGTTGGAAGTGCTGTATAAAAGTTTCAAAGGAAGCTCCGGGGTTGCCTTCCCCCTACTCTACCAGAGTATCTATCACCCTCTCTCCAGCCGTAGTCCGATGGAATGAAATGGAATCCGGGGAAAGCAAACCCAATCGCGGCGGAGACCGCCGCTCCCACCAATGCCCCTGACTTCGTAGGAGCGGCCGTCCCGGCCGCGATTGTTACTTACCCCTCCTGACCATCCACCCGCGGCCGGGTCAGGATCGGAAAGTAGATCACCACAAACGGCACAAATGCCAGCAGCCACAATAGCCCGGCCATATCGACCCAGCGCATGTACATCGCCGGGAAGAAGATCGGCAGCACCGCCCGCACCAGCGCCGCCAGTGCGAGCAAGGCGAAGGCCCAGCCCATGATCGGGTGCGCCTGCATCATCCGCCCGGTGTGGCCGATGGCCACCCGCGCCATCATCCCCAAGGTGAGGATGCCGATACCGCCCACGGTAAAGGCGTGCAACGCCAGCATCGGGTTAATCACACCCAGTCCCGCCAGCCCGTGCAGCAGCAGGCCGACACCGATCCAGAGATAGCCGATGAACAACACCCACAACAGCGAGACCGTCCACACCCGATGGTGGTACCAGCCCGCCACACGCAGCAGATGGATCGCCGCCGCAGCGAAGGTCACGATGACCGTCACCGCACTGCCCGGCAGGAACAGTTCCGCCAGCACAAACAGAATCACCGAAGCGATGGCCGGCTTCTCCAGCCACGGCCAGCTTTTGTTCTGCACCCCGGGCAGACCGCGCTCGATAAAGAACGGGATCACCCGCCCGCCCATCACCGCGATGAGCAATACGACCAGCCCCACCGCCATGCGGATACCCGCCTGCAGCGCACCCTCCGCCCAGCCCAGCAGCTCGGCATGGAACAGGCCGTTGGCAATGGCCAATGCCAACAGGATAAAGACGAAGGGGATATTGCTCGGCTGTTTACTCTTAAATAGCGGAATGGCGATCCCCAGTGCCAGCAGCGGCAGAAAGGCGAAATCGACCAGCGCAATCAGCCACCCCGGCAGTCCCGGTACGAACGGCACCAGCCGACCGAGCAGCCACAGCAGTGTCAGCCACGCCAACGGCCAGTAGCGTGGCGTCTGGATGCCGGTCCAGTTCTTCACCGCAGTCAGCAGGAAACCGGCAATCACCGCCACGGTATAACCGAACAGCATCTCGTGGCCGTGCCACGCCACCCCGCCGTAATAGCCCGGCGCCGCCAGCGTGCCGTGGTAGATCAATAACCACAACGCCAGCAGGACCACCGCGCCGATACCGGCAAGAAGAAAGAAGGGACGAAACCCCAGCGCAAAAAAGGTCATACCGTTATTCAACGGCCCGTCGCTGGGTTTCTGGATTTGAACAAGTGCCATGGTGCTGTTCCTGATTGGATTTATCAGGTACAGGGTAGACAATATGGGACGGTTTGGGTTTGATTTGGGTCAAGGGTGAGGTCGAGTCAACGCTGAGGGTAAGGTTAACCACACCATAGAGGTAACGATAAATGGCGGGGACAGCGAACACCATACAACCGTGCTCTGTCCCCGATTACGCTGAGCATTATATGGCATAGACTTAACGCTAGACGGTGCATAAGCGAAGCGGGGTCGATCACCCCAGGGAGGCGTCTCGCATGATATCCATTATTTCGCTGTTGATTGTGGTCTTTTTATCGATCCTGATAACCCGCATAGCCACCATTGCCCTGACCCATACAGGGATGACCCGTGAAGCGGCTAAATTCCAGGCCCGCTCCGCTTTCTCCGGCGCCGGCTTCACCACCTCCGAGTCGGAGAAGGTGGTGAACCACCCAGTGCGGCGAAAAATCGTCCAGCTGCTTATCCTGCTGGGTAACGCCGGTATTATCGTCGCCGTCTCCTCGCTGATCCTCACCTTTGTCTCAGAGGGTGAGGGGCTAGGCCTGGGGGTTAAGGTTGTGCTGCTGGTATCGGGCATGGTGCTGTTGTGGGGCATCGCCTCGAGCCAGTGGGCCGACCGCCAGCTGTCCCGTTACGTCAACCATCTACTCAGCCGCTACACCGATCTGGCGGTACGCGACTACGACAGCCTGCTTCACCTTGCCGGCGAATACCGCCTGGCCGAGCTGGCCATCCAGCATGCCGACTGGCTCAACGACAAACGCCTCGCCGAGACCCAGCTCCGCAGCGAGGGACTCAACGTACTCGGTATCAAGCGGGACAATGGCCAGTACATCGGCAATCCCGAGGGCGACACCCTGCTTGGCGATGGCGATACCCTCATCGTCTACGGCCGCATCGATGCCATCGAAGCCCTGGATCGCCGCCGCCGCGGCGAGGCCGGTGATGTCGAGCACAACAAATTGGTGCAGCAGCAGAATGCCGTGCTGCGTGAGGAGAGACGTACCGACACCCCACCGGACGAGTCCGCATAAATGTCCGCCCACCGGCGTGCCGTGGGAGATCGACAATCACAACACCAGCAGGACCACCGCGCCGAGTCCGGCGAGAAGAAAGAAGGGACGAAACCCCAACGCAAAAAAGGTCATACCGTTATTCAACGGCCCGTCGCTGGGCCTCTGGATTTGAACAAGTGCCATGGTGCTGTTCCTGTGTTTGTTTCAGTTACAGCGTAGACAATATGGGGCGGTTAGGGATTGATTTGGGTGAAGGGCGAATTAGAGGTTACATAGATAACCTTTCCGATGAGATTTCCCTCCGGGACAAAGCCAAAATACCTGCTATCCCTAGAGTTATCTCGATTATCTCCCATCACAAAATAGTTTTCTTTCGGAATCGTCACTTCAAATGAATATTGCTCTCTTCCCGGGATGTAAATAACCGTATGGGAGGCATCGTCAAAATTCTCTGTGACATACTGAAAGCCATCGTCTGAATCTGCCCCCTCAGATGAGACGCCAAGCTCTTGAGTCACCACAGGTTTACCATTGATAAATAACTGACGGTCCTGAAACCGTACGGTGTCCCCAGGCAACCCAACCACCCTCTTTACGTATGGAACGGAAGGATCCTCCAGGGATTGAAAGACCAGCAAATCACCGCGGTTTATCTCTGCTGTCATCTTCCCCTGCATCAACTTCAGGCCGAAGGCTGCATAGTTACCATAACCATATTTGGTTACTACCATGTGAGAACCGACCTTGATCGTGGGAAGCATGGAGCCCGAGGGCATCCTGAAGGGTTCATAGGCAAATGCACGCAACAACAGCATCGCGATGACATAAACCAGATAGATTGCGATCAACCCATACCAGCGGCTATACCAGGGTCGTACTGTCACTGCTGGCATGGTCGCTGCAATCCTGTAGGCATGTACTGCACAGATGATTGCAATAACCACAGTAAAGCTGAAGACGTCCAACCAGGGCGCAGCAAAAGCAAACTCAATACTCAGAACAACCAAAGGGACGAAAAAGTAAAACACCGCCCACTTCACCCGCCCCAGGTAGAGCATGGCCAGGCTTTGGGCAAACAACCCCAAGAGTACGGCAATCAGTTTATTTGGTTTCCATTCCATTAATGAAATATCCTTGTTATTTAGAGGGTCTTACTCCAGCGCCTACCAATCGCACATGTCGACTTTATAATCTACTGGGTGGCGATTGTACTGCGAAAATCACTTCTGCGTCTTGCATGTGGCTGTGCCAAACGGGTTGTTGCCACACAAATCAAATGCATAGTTCAAGTCAACCACAACAACACTGAGTGCTTTGTTATCAGGGCTTTTGTGCGCCACCCACCTGACTGAAAAATTAATGAGAACAATATGCCGAGGACAGACCTCAATAAATATGAATTTTTCTCTTCGCCTTTGCGATAGACCCTACAGTTATTTTCCTGAAAACCAAAACCACCAAACAATCAGCCCAATCAACACCAGCCCGGCAATATTCACTAACATCATTTCTTTTCTCCTGCCTTAAAGAAGCGCAACCGGTTGGCGTTGCTCACCACGGTGAGTGACGACATGGCCATCGCTGCGCCGGCGATCATCGGGTTGAGTAGCAGCCCCATGAACGGGTAGAGCACACCGGCGGCGACCGGGATGCCGAGGCTGTTGTAGACGAACGCGCCGAAGAGATTTTGCTTGATGTTGCGCACGGTCGCCTGGGAGATGGCGATGGCGTCGGCCACGCCGTGGAGCGAGCCGCGCATCAGGGTGATATCCGCGCTCTCGATGGCCACGTCGGTGCCGGTGCCGATGGCGAAGCCGACGTCGGAGCGCGCCAGCGCCGGGGCGTCGTTGATGCCGTCGCCGACCATGCCGACGATCTTGCCCTGCCCCTGCAGGCGCTCGATGTGTTTGTCCTTGTCTTCCGGCATCACCTCGGCAATGACCGCGTCGATACCGACCTGCCTGGCGACAGCCTCGGCGGTCGTCTTGTGGTCGCCGGTAAGCATGACGACTGTCAGTCCCTCTTTATGCAGTCGTTCAATTGCCGCGGCAGAGTCCTCTTTCACCGGGTCGGCCACGGCAAAGACGGCGGCGCCTGCCTCATTCATCCCCATATAGATCGGGGTCTTGCCCTCGGCGGCAAGGCGTTCGCCCTCCTGTTGCAAATGGCCGAGGAACACGCCGTTTTCTTCCATCAATTTCAATGTACCGAGCCGCACCACCTGCTGGTTCATTTTCGCCTGAACGCCACGGCCGGTGATCGCCTCGAAATCCCTGACTTCCAAACGCTCCAGCCCATTTGCGTCCGCCGCGGCGACGATGGCCTGGGCCAGCGGGTGTTCGGAACCGGCCTCCACTGTGGCGGCGATCGCCAGCAGGTTGGCGGGATCGGCTCCCTGGAACGGCACCACGTCGGTTAGTTGCGGGCTGCCCTCTGTGACGGTGCCGGTTTTATCCAGTACAACCAGATCCAGTTTTCCGGCCTGCTGCAGCGCCTCGCCGTTACGAATAAGGATGCCGTACTCGGCGGCCTTGCCCACGCCGACCATAATGGAGATGGGGGTGGCCAGGCCCAGCGCGCAGGGACAGGCGATGATCAGCACTGTCATGGTGGCGACGATGGCGTAGCTGACCGACGCACTGCTTCCTAGTGCGTCGGCATACCGTCCATCCATGGACATAACCGTGTCCGGGCCGAAGTTGAACCAGGCGAGGAAGGTGATCACCGCGATGATCATCACCGAGGGGACAAAGACCCCGGCGACCTTGTCCACCAGACGGCCAATGGCCGGTTTGCTCGCCTGGGCGGTTCGCACCATGTCGATAATGCGTGCCAGTACGGTGTCCTTGCCAATGCGTTTGGCCTGGTAGAGGAAGGTGCCGGAGGTGTTCATGGTACCGCCGATCACCTCATCGCCCACCTGCTTACCGACCGGCAGCGGCTCGCCGCTGATCATCGACTCATCCACATAGGAGTGGCCGTCGATGATGTTACCGTCCACCGGTATGCGCTCGCCGGGACGCACGCGCACGGTCTCATCCAGTCCTACCTCCAGGATAGGAATGTCCTGCTCCTTGCCTTCTCGCACCACGCGTGCGGTCTTGGGCTGCAAACCGACCAGTCGCTTGATCGCCTCGGACGTTTTACCGCGAGCACGCATCTCCAGCGCGGAACCGAAGTTAATCAGGGCGATGATAATCGCGGCGGCCTCGAAGTAGGCGTGCTGGGCCAGCGTCGGTACGCTGTCAGGGAACAGGGTGATCGCCATCGAATAGACCCAGGCCGAGCCGGTGCCCATGGCGATGAGGGTGTCCATATTGGCGTTGTGGTGCTTGAACTGCTTCCAGGCGCCAACGAAAAAATGTTTACCGGCGTAGATCATTGCCGCTAACGTGATCGCACCGATCCCGAGCCACAGTGCCTGCGCCTCAGCCAGCGCGGGCAGAAGACCGGCCATACCCACCACCATCAGCGGAAAACCGACTACAGCGGCAACGGCAGCTTTCCTGAACAACGTACGGACCTGCGCCTGCTCCTTCTGCTCCCGCTCGGCCTGTTCGTCATCCAGGCTCTTTATCTCCGCCGCCTCGTAACCGGCATCCACCACCGCCTTGATTAGGGTATCGGTGTCTGTCTGGCCATTGACCTCCGCGGTATGCTCGGCAAAGTTCACCGTGGCGGATTCCACACCCGGTGTTCCCTGTAACGCCTTTTCCACTGCCGCCACACACCCGGCGCAGCTCATGCCGCCGATGGATAGTCGTACTGTTTCAGCCTCTGCCACGGAATCCGGCTCCTGTTCTTTGTTAGGGCGCTATAGATGTATGTACTTCAGTCCATTCCCGACATTGTCATTGCCACAGGAATGCTCTGAGCCTATTAAGGCTAAACGCTTGGAGAAACAAACGCCAATTGATGAGAGTTAGACCATACACGCTGCCGCGGATTCCATCTCGTTGACATGGATCAATAGCCAGACGGCGAAGCTTTGCCATAATCGGGAAACAAAAACTTACATTTTCCGTAGGAGTCCCGCATGCAACTGCCACTGAAGCCCCTTTCCGTTCTGCTACGCAGTATGCCCGGCGCCATGCACAGCGAACTGCTGAGCCGCCTGTTTAACCACCTGTTAAAGGGACAATACATGCGCGAACAGCTGGACGACCTGGAGGGAAAACGGCTGGTCATTCGCATTACCGATACCAACCGCGAGCTGGGATTCCTGATCCGGGGACGCCAGTTGCAGCGATGTCATGTCGGTTCGTGGGACGTGCGCATCAGCGGTAAGCTGGAGAGTTTCTGGCTGTTGGCCAGTCGTGCCGAAGACCCCGACACCCTCTTTTTCAACCGTACCCTGGCGCTGGAGGGCGAGACCGAGGCCGGGCTTTATCTCAAGAACCTGCTCGACGGCTTCGACTTCGACAGCCAGGCACATTTCGACGCGGTATTTGGCCAGCGCATCGGCGGGATTCTGGGAAAGATGGCGCAGAAGTCACCGGACAGGTTGAAGCTTTCGGCGAACACCTGAAAAATTTTCTCGCCAAGACGCCAGGCCACAGCGCAAACACTTCAAGTCATTGCCGGGCATTGCTGCCCTGCCTATGGAAATAAGAGACGTGGGAGCGACGGTCCCCGTCGCGATTGCCAACATTTTTCGCGACGGAGACCATCGCTCCTACGATAAAGATACCGCAGACCTAATTTTCGACCCGAGCCATCCCCGCCTTGCCGTGCCAAAAACCATTGCTCAGTTCACCCATCGCCAGTGCCGCCAGGAATTCATCGCGCTCACCGTTCGTCTTAATATCGTCCAGCGCCTCGGCAAACAACCCCACGACCTTGTCCATGTCCTGCGACTGAGGTGAGAGACGCAGCATCTCCACACCCATTTCACGCAACTGGGAGACTTCACCAAGCAGTGAGGCGGAGGTTGCCGACTGGGTCTGGACACCGTTCATTGCAAGAAACTGCTTTTCATCCTGCGATTTGAGCAACATGCCGTCGCTGTAATCCATGCAACGGAGCTGGCAGTTGTCCTTCGGCAAACCCTCGGCACGGGCAATAAAACAGCGGGCGGAAAAGGCGAGCGGCACCCGACCGAAACCGAAGACTTCGGTCTCCAGCTCATCGGAGCTCACCGTCATGATTTGTTGCAAGGTCTCCTGCGAAAGCTCCACCGGCATCACCCAGCGTTTTGCACCCAGCTCATGCAACAGAGTCAGGGTTTCGTGGTTATAGGCATTGAGGTGCGGTCCAGCGACAAAGGGAACCTTACCGGCAACGGCATTGACCGCGGCCATGTCGTTGGCCTCGACCATAAAACGCCCATTCTCCGCAATGCGTCGCATGCGTTTGAGTTCGGACTCGGCCTCCACCAGTGCCAGGGTGGAGAGCACCACCTCCTTGCCGGCGGCCTCGAGCTCTTCGGCGATCTGCAGCCAGTCATCCAGCTTGAGTGCATTGCGTTTGGAGCAAACAACCTCGCCGAGATACACCGTGTCCACCGGCCAGTCGGCGACCTGGCGGTAAAAATCGAAAACCTGCTCGCGCGGCCAGAAATAGAGAATCGGTCCAAGTGATAATTTCATTTTTCTCTCCCGCTGTTCATTGCCACTGTCGATCCAGCGCACCCAGGGTGTGGGTGCTGCCTTCGGCGACCTTATCGAGTTGCGCCACCCAGTCGTTACGCGGGGTGTAACCGGCGGGATTGGATTCGGCGGCATCCAGCGCCTGACGCAAAACTTTGGTGACCTGGCCGACATAGGCCGGACTGCGTTGGCGTCCCTCGACCTTAATCGCCGAGATACCCGATTCGACCAGTTGCGGCAGGATGTCGAGTACCGAGAGGGAGGTGGGTTCCTCGATGGCATAGTCGAGTTTGTCGTTGACGAGAAAACGGCCCTTGCAGATCACCGGATAGCCTGCGCTTTCGTTTTCACCGTAGCGATCGATCAGTACATCGCCGAGATGCACATTGCGACCCGCCGGGGTTTCCTCCCAGCGTACCGCCTTGGCCGGTGAGCAGGCGCCGCAGGTGTTGGGCGATTCACCGGTGACATAGGAGGAGAGATAACAGCGCCCCTCTACCATCACGCAGAGCGATCCGAAGGCGAAGACCTCAACCTCTACATCGGTGTCGTTGATCACGCGTTTGACCTGTGACAGTGAAAGCACCCGCGGCAACACCACGCGCTGGATGTTGAACTGCTCCCGGTAGAAATTGATCGCATCGCCGCTGGTGGCCGAGCCCTGCACCGAGAGATGCAGCCGCAGATCAGGATACATGTTCGATGCATAACGCATCAGCCCGGTGTCGGCGAGGATTAACGCGTCGACACCGATCTCCGCCGCCTTATCCACCGCCTGGGTCCAGAGCGACCAGTTGTGCGGCTGCGGATAGGTATTGAGCGCAAGCAATACCTTGCTACCGCGGCTATGGGCATAATCGATACCCTGGCGTGCAGCGCGCTCGTCGAAATTCAGCCCCGGAAAATTACGCGCATTGGTGGCGTCGCGAAAACCCATGTACACGGTATCCGCACCGTTATCCACCGCCTGGCGCAGTGCGGGAAAACTCCCCGCCGGGCAAACCAGTTCAACTTTTTTATTCATATTCACCCCTTATAACCTTCAACGCAGAAAGCACAGAGGACCGCTTGTTTACACCCTGCAACTGCGGCACTTACACATCCATATGCATCACGTGGAGTGCGCAAAGGATATTTTTCATACAAATTATTTGCCCGCCTTTCAGCAACGAGCCCCTATGGCCAACTAAAAGATCGCGGCCGGGACGTCCGCTCCTACATAAGCATTTCATATCTCTGCGTCTCTGCGACCTCCGCGTTTACGCGTTTTGTATCTGCTCCCCGATGCCGAAACCCTGACGTGTTCCGCGGCGGGCCAGTTCGCGTTCGATGGCGTTGAGCACGCGCCATTTCCAGCTGCACCACCCCGGTGCCAATAATATTTTTTCATCGGCGGTACCGGTCAGGCGATGGTAGATCACCTCGGACGGGGTCCGCTCGACCATATCCGCCACCGTTTCCACATATTCATGAAAATGCCACGGTACGTACTGCCCCTGTCGCCAGTGGTTGGCCAGCATGGTGCCCTTGACCACATGCAGCGGGTGCAGCTTTAACCCTTCGACACCCAGCTCCAGGATCCGCTCCAGCGAAATGAGATTGTGCGCCGGCTCTTCGCCAGGCAGGCCGACGATTAAATGAGTACAGACCGGCAGACCGCGCTCGTGGGCAGCGGCGACCGCCTCGCGGTACTCCTCAAAACCGTGACCACGGTTGACCCGTTTAAGGGTATGAGCGAAAGCGGACTGCAGGCCCAGCTCCAGCCAAATCTCATGGCCCTGCTTGCGATAATCGGCCAGCAGGTCGAGCACCCTCGGCGGCACGCAGTCGGGACGGGTGCCGATAGAGAGCCCGATCACATCCGGCTCGGCCAGCGCGGTGTCATAGCGGGCCTTGAGCACGGCGGGATCATCGTAGGTGTTGGTATAGGCCTGGAAGTAGGCGAGGAATTTTTTCGCCCCGGTTCGCCTGGCCAGAACGCGGCGGCCCGATTCGATCTGTTCGAGTACATCGGGCTCCTTTCTGGCGTTTGGACTGAAGGAGCTATTGTTGCAGAAGGTGCAGCCGCCCCGCCCTTTGGTACCGTCGCGGTTGGGGCAGGTAAAACCGGCATCGATAGCGAGCTTGTGCACCCGCTCGCCGTGGCGCTGTAGCAGGTGCTGACCGAAGGTGTTGACGTAATCGCTAAGCGCCATCCTCCCTCCTATCCAACCACATCCAGCACCCGGCGGCGAAAACCGACGCCAAGCGATTCGGCGATCTTCTCGCAGGCGGCGATATCCACGCCCTCCAGCCCATCGATGGCGGTCAGGCTCACCTCGATACCGTGTTCATGGGCAAGACGGGCAAACTCAAGCATCGCGGCAAACGCCCCCTCCTTCTTTGGTCGGGTGTGCTTGACGTAGGTCTCCTCGTCCTGGGCGTTCATGGAAATGGAGAGACTGTCGACCACCTCGGCCATCTCTGGCGTGACGTCGCGTCCCTCGCGCAGATTGGCCAGGCCGTCGGTGTTGACGCGGATACGTACGCCCTGTTTTTTGAGCTCGCGGGCGATAGCCAGCAGGGCCTCCAGACGTACGGTCGGCTCGCCCAGCCCGCAGAAGACGATTTCCTTATATTTTCCAGGGTCTCCGATAGCATCCAGCACCTCTTCCACCGTGGGTTCGCGGTGCAGGCGCAAATCGTAGCTCTGAACTTCCCAGCTGCGGTTGTATTTGGGGCAAAAGGCACAACGTAAGGTACATTGGCTAGTGATATTCAGGTAACAATTGCCGTGCAGCGGGTATGCTATGATCGATTTGAATTCGTCGTCGGATTTCTCAGCAGATTGCATGGATATTACGGTTCCTGTTGGCCGATTAATTCTAGGTGAATTCCACTAGTATCATAATGATGCAGATCAAAGTGCAAGCTTCCTGTATGATACGCTCCTTTGCGTGTAAAAAATCCGTAGGTGTTGAATGATCAAGACCCCACTACCACTACTGAAACTCCGTGACCGCGAGTTACTGCCCATTATCCAGGGAGGTATGGGAGTGGGCATTTCTGCCCATAAACTGGCCGGAACCGTCGCCAGAGAAGGCGCTATCGGTACCATTGCCAGCATCGACCTGCGGGTTCACCACCCGGATCTGATGGAGCGCACCCATCGGGTCAAGGATCGCAAGATCATTGACGATGCTAACTTGGAAGCCCTGGATCGCGAGATTAAGGCCGCCCGTGAGATCGCTGGTCCCGACGGCTACCTGGCCGTTAACGTGATGCGCGCCGTGGATCGCTATCCGGAGCTGGTCAAGCAGGCCTGCGAGAGCGGCGCCAACGCCATCATCATGGGCGCGGGCCTGCCCTTCGAACTGCCCGAGCTGACCAAGGATTACCCTGACGTGCACCTAATCCCGATCCTCTCCGAGGAGCGGGGTGTGCGCGCTGTGCTCAAACGCTGGATGCGCAAGGGCCGACTGCCCGAGGCCATCGTGCTGGAACATCCGCGCTACGCCGGCGGCCATCTGGGCGCCCCCAAACCGGAAGACATCAGTAACCCGCGCTTCGATTTCAAGCGCGTGCTGGCCGAGATTCCCAAGGTATTCGAGCAGCTCAAGATCGACCCGATCCCGCTGCTGCCGGCCGGCGGCGTCAACTCCTTCGCCAAGATCAAGGAGATGCTCAGCTACGGCGCCAGCGGCGTTCAGATCGGCACCCCCTTCGCGGTAACCGAAGAGGGTGACGCCCACCCCAACTTCAAGAAGGTGCTGCTCGAGGCCAAGCCCGAGGACATCGTTACCTTCATGAGCACCGCCGGCCTGCCGGCCCGCGCCGTGCTCACCCCGTGGCTGAAGAAGTATCTGGAGCGCGAGGAGCGGGTCCGCTCCCGCGCCACGCCGGAAAAGGCCAAGTGCGCAGTCTGGTTCGAGTGCCTGACCCACTGCGGCCTCAAGGACGGCGATCCGAGTTCCTGCCAGTTCTGCATCGACACTCAGCTGGA
>JBEPXU010000032.1:0-12570 GCA_041641735.1 Ectothiorhodospiraceae bacterium | reverse complement strand
GGTGACACTCTTTAGCTGGCTGGTCTGGCTTAACCCGGATACACCGCTTGAACTGATACCGGTACTGCCACAGGTGCATAACGGCAACAATGAAGCCTTGCTGATGGTAAAAGAGGTAAAAGACAAAAAGGCGTTTCTGGCCTTGCGGCTGTGGCCAAGCAACTACCGACTCAAACCGAAACAAACACCCCTGTGGGTGGGTAATGTCACACTGCTGCGGCCAGTCACCAGAACCGGGCTGACCGTACCACGCACCCAGACCGACTTTGATACGCCTCTGCAACGGTTACGACAGACCCCGTTGTCCCTGCCGATAAAACCATTCCGCCGCCACAGCGCCTTGGCAGGCTGGAGTGGCGAAGGATTGCTGATTCGTGAACGCTAGTTTTTGCCGACGGGACAACGAACCGGGTCACACCCTCCGGCCCCAACCTTCTCCCGAGCGATATCATGCAGGCTTTCACGGTAGGAGTCGTTATCCGGTTTGAGTGCAATGGCACACTGCACAGCCTTTTGCGCCTGCTCCGGGCAACCACGTTTTGCCAGCACATACCCCAGATTGTTCCACAGATCGGCGCTCTGCGGCGCGGCCTCCAGGCCGCCGCGAAAGCTTTGCTCTGCCAACGTATAATCGCCCAGTGCATAGGCAAGGTTGCCACTTGCCAGCCACGCTACTGTCGCTTGCGGCCACCGACCGGTTGCCGACCGGTAACAGGCAAGCGCTGCGGCTTGCTGATGGCTTTGCTCCAGCGCCAGCGCTGCCCGGACATAGGGCAGGGGTTTTGCGCTGGCAGGTATTATCCCGGCAGGGACGGTAACCCGTGCCCAGTAGTCGGCACGGCGCCATGTCGTCTCAAACACCCCCATCGAAACACGGTAACGACGCCTAACACCCGAACGAAGCACGACCTCCCCACTGTCGAGGTCATACCCCACAACCACGGCATAATGCCAACGCGGGAACCATGAAAACCCCAAATTCTGCAGCACCAAAACCGGGTGTCCTGCCGCCACTTCATCGAACAGCGTCTCCAGTTTCGGTTCCAATGGATAGACCAGCATGCCGTAGCTGCGTGCTGCCGCCTCCATCTCCACCGGTACGCTCCCCTGGCGCGCCGGTAGATAAACCTTATCCACCAGTTCGTCCGGCTGGACCTGAATATCGTTACTCGCCAATACGGTGGCCAGTGCAGCCGGACCGCACTGGTATCGCTTCTGGGGGAAAAAAGGTGTTTCACTCAACTCCTGCCGGGGAGGCAGGTCACCCGGTGGGGAGGACTGCAGTCTCGTGCTCTGCACACTATAACTACAGGCAAAGAGCTGCAGGCAGAGAATCAGAACGCCGGCCAGACGACCGGCGCGATAACGTAAATCCATTCAGCAATCAGTTAATCGGGTGAACAAAGGAGAAGACATCGGTCGCCCCCAGCATATCGGTAATGACAAAGACGATGAAAATCAGTGCTATCAGACCCAGCACCCCCTCGCCTGCCGGCATCTCGGAGAGATGGCCATTGAGCTGTCGGATCTCCTCATCGGTCATGGTGGCGACGCGCTGTTTTGCCGCATTGGGGTCCACACCCAGATCCTGCAATTGCTCCTGTACCGACTCGCGATCCAACAGCTTGAGCAGATCCGCGCGCGCCAGCTCATGTTGCTGTTGCTGGACGGCGCTCGTCGTCGATGTCATCCCCGCATAGGCGGGGGTCAGCTGTCCGCCAATGAGCCCCAGAAACGCCAGGAATATACCCATCTTTTTCAGCCAGTATGTTCGAAAAAACATGACAGCCTCCTGATATCTCGCAAAGTTCTTAAACTGTAGTCTACACTGGCCGAAACGGGTAGCCTGTGACCGGCTACCCTTTTAGCTGCCTGGATAGAATCTGGTCTAGCCGTTCGAGGCGCTGCAGCGCGGCTTCCTCCTGAAGCAGACGCTGCTTCTGCTCCAGTTCCAGTGGCAACAGTTCGGTCAGGCGGGCACCGACCCATTCGGCATTGGAAAAATCGGTCTCCAGGGTAATGTAGGGATGCCCCAGCTCACCCAGCATCCGCTCCAGCAGGCGGACCAGATGCTGATACTTCTCCGGCAGCGCCACCACCTCCGGGTTGGGTAGCAACTCGACCTCGGCGACACGGAGCTGATTGGGCTCCACGGTACTTTCGAGGATTCGAAATCGCTGTTTGCCCGTTACCGTAATACCCAGCAGGCCGTCCTTGCGCTGCTCCCAGTAGCTAATCTCGCCCAGTGTACCGACATCGTAAACCTCGGCCGCCTGCCCCACTTCATCCCCCTCGCGGATCAATGCCACACCAAAACCGCTCTCATCGCGCAGGCAACGACTGACCATATCCAGATAGCGCGTCTCGAAGATCCGCAGTGCCAGGGGGCCGCCCGGAAACAGCACTGAGTGAAGGGGGAAAATTGGGATCGTCTTGCGCATCATCACCATGGCCCTGCTACGTCTCGCCCCAGCGGGGCGCAAGCTGCTGCTCGACGCCCAGGTGATCCAGCACCCGAGCCACGACAAAATCGACCATGTCATCCACCGTTTGCGGTTGATGATAAAAACCGGGACTGGCCGGCATGATAGTCACGCCCAGTTGCGAGAGCTTGAGCATATGCTCCAGGTGGATCGCCGACAGGGGCATCTCCCGCACCACCATCACCAACTGACGCCGCTCCTTAAGCATCACATCCGCCGCCCGCTCGATCAGGGTATTGCTGGCACCGGTAGCAACGGACGATAGGGTGCTGGTGGAACAGGGGCAGATCACCATCGTCGGCGGTGCATTGGAGCCGCTCGCAACAGGCGCCATCCACTGCTCCCGACCGAATACCTGCAACTGTTCCGGCTCGGCCCCGAAGTGTTCGCTAAAAAATGTCTGCATCGCCTCGGGACGTCCCGGCACCTGTAACTCGGTCTCCGTGGCCAGCACCACCTGTGCCGGTGCAGAGACCATCAAATAGACCTGTTTGCCCGCTTTCAACAGGGATTCGAGCAGACGCAGACCATAGGGAGCACCGGAGGCGCCGGTCATAGCAAGGGATACGGTATCGGCAGGTATTGGCATCGTCTTAACGAGGTATGAAGTAATAATAGAATGGTATTCACAGGATAGCTTGTGAGCCCGGTCAGGGGAAATCAGGCTGCAGCCTTCAGGCCCTCCAGCAGTTTGGCGTGGATGCCGCCAAAACCGCCATTACTCATCACCAGGATGTGATCGCCTGGCCTGGCCTCATCCAGTACCCGCTGCAACAACTCCTCAAAACCGCAAGAGGCGGTCACGGCCGCCGGCGCATCCTCGGGGAGTGTCCAGCCCAGCTCTTCGGGGGTGTAGATAAATGTCCGATCCGCCCCGGCCAGTGACGGCAACAGGGTATCCTTGTGCACACCCATGCGCATAGTGTTGGAGCGCGGCTCGAGCACAGCCAGGATACGGGCATCGCCAACCTTTTTACGCAGGCCGTCGAGCGTGGTGGCGATCGCCGTGGGGTGATGGGCGAAGTCATCGTAAACGGTAATGCCGTTGACCTCACCGCGCACCTCCATGCGACGTTTGACGTTTTCGAATTGTGCCAGTGCCTCAATCGCCTGTGATGCCGGAATACCGGAGTGGCGTGCCGCGCCAATAGCCGCCAGAGCGTTGTTCACGTTGTGTTCGCCAAGCAGCCCCCACTCGACGATACCCTGCGATTGCCCCTGCCAAAACACCTCGAAACGGCTGCCGTCATCACTTAGCAGCCTCCGACTCCAGCCCTCCTCACCGCCGAAGGATTCCACCGGTGTCCAGCAGCCCATATCCAGCACCGTCTGCAGATTGCTGTCTCCGGCCGGCGACAGTATCAACCCCTCTCCGGGAACGGTACGCACCAAATGGTGGAACTGGCGCTGGATCGCGGCCAGGTCCGGAAAGATATCGGCGTGGTCAAACTCAAGATTGTTTAGCACCAGCGTGCGCGGACGATAGTGAACAAACTTGGAGCGCTTATCGAAAAAAGCGGTGTCGTACTCATCTGCCTCGACAACAAAAAACGGTGTCTCGCCGCGACGGGCGGAGAGACCGAAATTCTGCGGGATGCCACCGATAAGAAAGCCCGGTTTGAGCCCGCCATACTCCAGGATCCAGGCAAGCATCGAGGCCGTGGTGGTCTTACCGTGGGTGCCGGCCACCGCCAGCACCCAGCAACCGCCCAGCAGATTATCGCTGAGCCACTGGGCACCCGAGGTATAGGGCAGTCCGCGATTGAGCACATACTCCACCGCCGGATTACCGCGGGAGAGGGCATTGCCGATCACCACCATATCCACATCCTCCGGAATCGCCTCCGGCTCGTACCCCTCGTGAAGGGTAATCCCCTGCTCCTGAAGCTGGGTACTCATCGGTGGGTAGACACCGGCATCCTGACCACTGACTTCATGCCCCAACGAACGGGCCAGCAGTGCGACGCCCCCCATGAAGGTGCCGCAAATACCGAGAATATGGAGTTTCATGTTTTACGACCCCTCTACCGGAACGAGAAAATTGCCAAGGCTGAGGGAGACAAAGATATAGCCAACAGCCAACAGAAAACCGATCCCCATCGTCACCTCGAGTGCATGACGAAAGATGTGAGCCGTGATGGCGATCTTCCAGCCAAAGAGCAACAAAGAAAGCACCGTGGCAATATCACGCAGACTTCCTCCCATATCGAACCAGGCCATCAGCGGAATGGAGATCAACGCCAACAGAATCTCACTGGCCGCCAGCGCCGTCAGGGTTTGGGTCACCCGGCTTTGCCGGTTATGTACCACCAACAACCCGTGCACCAGGGCAACCATGATCAGGGTGCCCGCCAGTGACGAGAGCAGAGCCATATCCAGTTGTAGCGCGGTCAGCCCCAGCACCACGCCCGTCAGCCAGTGAATTGCCAACACCGGATACAGCAGGGCAGTGGATGCCGGCAACACCTGCGGTCCCCGCCGCAGTAATGCGATCTGCCAGATAACGCGAAATAGCGCTCCCATAAACGTTGTGGCTCCCCTGTTCCCTTATACCCGAACTGTTCTGCATGATACCGTCTTGCCACAGAATGCAGCAATGAAAGCCTCGCTATCCGTTATACTTAATCCTTTATCGACAACCGACGACACCGAATGACCGCACTTTACATCGACACCCCGGAACAACTCGACGCCCTGTGTCAGCAACTCAAACGCCACGACTGGCTTACCCTGGATACCGAGTTCCTGCGCGAGAAGACCTACCGGCCACGGCTCTGCCTGCTGCAGGTAGCCAACCCGGATGTCATCGCCTGTGTCGACCCGCTCGCTATCACGGACCTCTCGCCGTTGCTCGATGTGCTCTACGACCCGGCCATCACCAAGGTACTGCACGCGGCGCATCAGGACCTGGAGATCTTCTACGAAATGCGCGGCGAAGTGCCCGCTCCGATCTTCGACACCCAGATTGCCGCCACCCTGCTCGGCCAAGGTGAACAGATTGGCTACGGCAACCTGGTAAAAATCGAGCTGGGTATCGAACTGGAAAAAGCCCATGCCCGTGCCGACTGGTGCCACCGTCCGTTGGACGACGCCCAGCTGGAGTATGCCGCCGACGATGTGCGCCACCTGCGCGATGTTTATCTGAGCCAGCGCAAGCAACTAAACGAGCTGGGACGCGGAGAGTGGCTGCAACCGGACTTCGACGACCTGGTTGACCCGGCCCGCTACAGCAATCCACCTGAACAGGCCTGGCGACGTCTCAAGGGCAGCAACCGACTGAAGGGGGTACAACTTGCCGTGCTGCAGGCGCTGGCCGCCTGGCGCGAGGAGCGGGCGCAGCAGAGCGACCGCCCCCGCCGCTGGATCATGAAGGACGATATCCTGCTCGATATGGCCAAGCAGATGCCGCAGGAGATCGCCAAGCTGAAACGCATCCGTGGACTTGAGGACGGTGTGGTCCAACGCCACGGCGAAACCCTGCTGGAACTGATCGCAGATGCCAAAAACCTGCCCAAAGAGCAGTGGCCCAAACCCAAGGGTGGCAAGCGCCTGCCGCTGGAGCAGGAACCGCTGGTGGATGTCATGATGGCGCTGCTGCGCGAGCGCTGCCGCCGCCAGAACATCAGCCCCGGTGCCGTTGCCGGTCGGCGCGAACTGGAGCAGATGGTGATGGGCGAGACGGAGTTGTCACTGCTGCATGGCTGGCGGGCCGCCATTGCCGGAACGGCCCTGCAGCAGTTGCTGGAAGGCAAGCTCGCCCTCATGGTGGACAACGGGCAGCTTGAGATCATTCACCGGGAGTAGACGCACAGCAACGCATGGTCGCGACAAGAGACAGGTATTACCGTTACCCGTGGCGCGAAGGGAACCGCTTCGAACTGCTGATCGACGGCGAGCGTTTCTTTCCCGCCATGCTGCAGGCCATCGATAATGCCCGCAGCCATATCCTGCTGGAGATCTACCTGTTCGAGTCGGGTCAGGTTGCCGACCGCTTCATTCATTCCCTGAGTGCCGCCGCAGCACGCGGTGTTCAGGTCTGCCTGCTACTGGACGATTTTGGCGCCCGCGGCCTCCACCACCATGACCTGCTTAAGCTCCAGCAAAGCGGCATCCTGCTGGGCTACTACAACCCCCTGCGCTATGGCAGATTTCGACGCAACCTCCTGCGGGATCATCGCAAGTTGCTGATCGTCGACGGTCACATTGCCTTTACCGGCGGCACCGGCCTGACCGACGAATTCGACACCGGCCACACTCCCCGCGCCTGGCATGAGGTGATGCTTGCCATTCAGGGACCCGTCATCGCAGACTGGCAACACCTGTTCGAGAAAAACTGGAACCGATGGCCTGGCACACCGCTTCAGCTGGCCCCCATTGAGGCCTCGCAGGAAGGCAACTGCCGCGGCCGGGTAGCGATCAACTCCCCCACCCACGGCGATATCAAGCGCTCGCTGATCAATCACCTGCGTGGAGCCGAGCAGCGTATCTGGATTAGTACCGCCTACTTCATCCCTTCGCGCAAGATCCGCCGCCTGCTGCGGCGCGCCGCCAAATTCGGTATCGATGTGCGGCTGCTACTGCCGGGTCCTCACACCGACCACCCCGCCGTACGCCACGCAGGCCGCCGCTTCTACGCCCGACTGCTGCGCAACGGCGTGCGCATCTATGAATATCAGCCACGTTTTCTTCATGCCAAGGTCCTGCTCTGTGACGACTGGGTCTCCATCGGCTCGAGCAATATCGACCGCTGGAACCTGCGCTGGAACCTGGAGGCGAATCAGGAAACCCTCTCACTGGAACTGGCGCATGAAGTCCGGCAGATGTTTGAAGGAGATTTCCTCCGCAGCCACGAAATAAAATATGAAAACTGGTACCGCCGGCCCTGGCACCGTCGCCTGCTGGAGTGGTTCTGGGGCCACATCGATCGCTGGGTTGAGCGCCGCACCCAACGACGCCGCGAGAAAGAACTCGACTAATCACCTCCCCCTGTTCAGACTCCGCCTGCCTCGCTCCGCTTGAAAGTACTCAAAAAGTTCTCTAATCTTTAAACGAGAACCTTTGGAGAACTTTAGAATGCTTTCCGACCGTCAGCAGGACACCTATCACTTTATACGTCACTACATCGCACGCCACGGGCGGGCTCCCCTGCTCAGCGAGATCGCCGAAGGGCTCGGCATCCGCTCCAAAGGCGTGATCCACCGCTACGTCCAGGCCCTGGCCGACGCGGGACTGATCGCCCTGCAGCCGGGCCGCCACCGCGGTATCACCCTGACCGACGAACAGGCTGCTGAACCCGTCCTGCCGCTGCTGGGGCGCATCGCCGCCGGCCAGCCCATCGAGGCGATCCCCGGTCAGGACGAGGTCAACCTGGCGGAGTTCTTTATGGGACCCGATCGCTTTTTGCTGAAGGTGCAGGGCGACTCGATGGTGGAGGCCGGCATTCTCGACGGCGACATGGTGGTGATCGAACGCTGCGAACAGGCCGACGACGGCGATGTAGTTGTTGCACTTATCGACGATGAGGAGGCCACCCTCAAGCGCCTGCAGGACAACCGCGACGGCACCGTTACGCTGTACCCTGCCAACAGTACCTTTTCACCCATGCGCTTCGCCGCCGAACGGGTCGCGATTCAAGGCCGAGTCATCGGCCAACTGAGAAGCTACCTGTAATGGAACCTCCCGCCACACACTGCCCCACTGTCTGGCCACGCGCCATCGTGCTGGTGGACATGAACGCCTTTTTCGCCTCGGTCGAGCAGCGCGATTTTCCCCAGCTGAAGGGAAAGCCAGTAGCCGTCACCAACGGTATTGAAGGCACTACCATCATCACCTGCTCCTACGAGGCACGCGCCTTCGGCATCAAGACCGGCATGCGCCTTAAGGAGGCACGCCAGCGCTGCCCCGATATCATCCAGCGCCCTACCCGGCCGCAGGCCTATGCCGCCGTCTCCACCGCCATCATGGCCGGGCTGCGCGATATCTGCCCGGACATGGAGGTGTTCTCGGTGGACGAGGCCTTTCTCGATGTCACCCCTTGCCAGAAACTCCACGGCTCCCCGGTACGTATCGCCCACATGGCCAAACAGCGGGTGGAGGAAATCTCCGGCCTGCTCTGCTCGGTGGGCGTAAGCGGCGACAAGACCTCGGCCAAATTCGCCGCCAAGCTCAACAAACCCGATGGTTTTACCGTGATCCCGCCGTGGGAGGCGAAACAGCGCCTGGCCGATGTGCCCACCACGGAGTTAAGTGGTATCGCCAAGGGCATCGGCGCCTTTCTCGCCAGCCACGGCGTCCACACCTGCGGCGAGATGCACAAACTGCCCATCAGTGTGCTCGCCCGGCGCTTCGGCAACCTCGGCCGGCGCATCTGGCTGATGTGTCAGGGCGAAGACCCGGACGGCATCCACCAGGAGGTCGCCCCGCCAAAATCGGTCGGCCACGGCAAGGTGGTCCCGCCCGGCACCCGCGACAAGGAGGTCCTGCTCACCTACTTCCTGCACATGAGCGAAAAGGTCGGTGCGCGCCTGCGCCGCCACGATATGGAGGCGCAGCGTTTTCTCGTCGGCTGGAAGGGTGACTACGGCTGGGCCGGCGACAAACTCAAACTGCCGCTCGCCGGTAATGATGGCCGTGCCATCTTCCGCCTCTGCCGCTTCGTGATGGAAAACCACTGGCATGGCGAACCGGTGCATCAGATCCAGGTCACTGCCCTCGACCCACGTCCGGCCCGACAACAACTCGACCTGTTCGCCGACAACGAAATGCTACGGCAAGAGAATTCGGTCATGGATGCGGTGAACGAACGCTACGGGGACTTTGCGCTGACACCGGCAAGGCTCCTCAAACGATCGCAAATGCCGGATGTGATTGCCCCGGCGTGGAAGCCGGAGGGACACAGAAAGACGGTCTGATTTTTTGTTTCATTAAGTTCAGACAGTTGATTACTGGTATCACAGGGACGCCCCCTTTTTTCTCCTGGTTTTCGCGAAAATCTCCAGAGAAAAACCTCCCGCTCTGTAGCTTCACTCAACTAACTTCGGTATGAGCCATGCCTGACCTAGTGAGCGAGCAGCACCGAACACTAGTGGTTTTAGCCATAATTACCGCTTTTATAATGCGGCCATTTTATTGCATTGGTGTTCCATACCCTGAGGCTAAATAAGATTTATTATCTATACTGCTGATATGCGCACCCCATAATGGTTAAGGCGTACAGTTCAATCTTAGGGAGGAGATTCACATGCCTTTTCGTAATAGCTTTCACTCTCCTTATTTAGCCGTCGTTGTTATTTTGTTACTTCTCGCTGGTTGCAGTGGTGGCGACAGCCAGGGAACTGGCAATATATCCACGAACTCCAGCGACTCATACACTCGTTTTGTTATCACGACCAATACGGGGGATGGAACGGTTTCGAGTTATTCCCGTGGGTCATCTGAGCGCAGCCTGAAACTGGTTGACACCGTTGCCACAGGTAACGAGCCCGTTGCCGCTGGCGTTCACCCCTCCGGGATGTACACCTACGTGGTGAACCGTGGTGACAGTACGATATCCCAGTACAGCATTAGCGCTGATGGCAAGCTCACGCCGCTAGCTGTCCCGACGGTGGCCAGTGGCAACTTATCAGCAGCGATCACGATTCACCCAGACGGTAATGCTGCCTATGTGCCGAGCCCCGGCACGGCATCGATTTTTCAGTACACAATAGGTGCTGACGGCACCCTGACACCAATGACGACTCCTACCGTTGGGGCTCCCTCCAACGCCTTTAACTTTGCTATCCACCCTTCTGGCAATACCGCCTATGTCACCTCTGGTAACGGAGATTCTATTTCCTGGTATAACGTGGAGGCTAACGGAGCCTTGAGTGGCATCATCGGTTCAATAAATACCGGTTCCGGCCCCTTCGATATCGCCATTCACCCGAACGGCGACTTCCTTTATGTCGTTAACTACTCTGACGGCACAGTCTCTCAATACGCCATTGCTGCGAACGGTGGCCTCAGCGCGCTGGCGCCCGCCAGTGTGAGTACTGGTGCAGCGACCGACAAACCGCTGAGCATGGCATTCGATTCCAGCGGTCAATATGCCTATGTGACCAATACCGCCGATAACAGCGTGTCGCAATTTGAGGTGTCGCCTAACGGTACCTTGTCGTTACAAACACAACCCAAAGTTGCCACGGGTGATATGCCGTTTGCCCTTACTGTTGATGCGACACATGAGCGACTTTATGTCATCAACGCAAACAATAATTCGATCTCTCACTACCAAATCAGCGCAAATGGCAGCCTGGAAGCGACAACCCCCGCAACGGTACCCACCGGTGGTGCACAGGCAGATATTACGACCATCCAGGCCGAGGCCATTGCTCAGGTGACCGGCAGTACCGCTGTTGACGCAATCCCGCAATATGCCTATGTCTCCAACTTCAACAGTGGCACACTCTCGCAGTACCACGTAAATGGTGATGGCACATTGGCTGCAATGATACCCGCTCAGGTCTCAGCGGGTATCGATCTCGATGTGGTCGATGTAACGCCCCACCCAACCGGGAAATTTGTCTATGCCTTGAACGGCGGGACTGACACCACAGCCTATTGTTTCGCCGTCGGCAGCGATGGCGCATTGACTCCAGTGGCCGGTGGTGATGCATTGACGGGGAACGGCCCTGCAGCATTGAGCGTTCACCCCTCCGGCCGCTTTGCCTATGTTTCCAACCGTACCGATGACACGCTTGGACTTTTCAGTGTTGGACTCGATGGGGGCCTTACTTCGCAGGCTGCATACAATAGCGCATCAGCGAATCCTGAAAATATCGCGATCACCCCCTCGGGTGAGTATCTCTATCTCATCAACAACACAGCAAGTCCTAACCAAACCGTTGAGGCATTTTCCATCAACAGTAGTGACGGCACATTAAGCTCATTGGGAACGGTCAACCCGGGGAGTGACTTGACTGATGTGAAGGTCGACCCAACGGGCCAATACCTCTATGTGACACGATATGCTCAAGGCGTAGACCCGACCGGTGAGATCGTGGCCTACAGCATTGGCACTAACGGTAGCCTGAGTTTGCTGGGGGGTGTGGATGCAGAACAGGGAACCGCTGCACTGGCGTTCGAGCCACAGGGGGTTTATGCCTATAGTGCCAACCAGTCGGCACAATCCATCTCACAGTTTTCGGTAGGCGGGGGGTACCCAACGGCTCTGTACCCGTCCACGGCGAATACCGTGGCTTCACTGAACTATCCGGGAGACATTGCAACCGAACCCTCAGGGCAGTTTCTCTATGTCACCAACTACAATGGCGACACAGCGGCACAGTTTGCTATCGCTGACGATGGGCAACTGAGTGAGATTGGAACGCCAGTGGCGACAGGAACCACCCCCAGCGCCATTACGGTTGTCGGCGGCTATAAATAAACGTGTGCAGCCCATGATATAGAGAAGCGCGTTTTGTAGCTGGTTGTTGCCGGACGAACGTGTGACAACGGATTTTCCTGCGACCTTACCTCACACACAAGACTGCCCAAGCGCTCGCAGATGCCGGATGTGATCGCGACCACATGGAAGCCGGAGGTGCATAGGAAAACGGTGTAACTTTTCTTGTTTTTTGCGTCACAAACACTCGCAATAACAATAGTGCAATATCAACGACACTCCCGCTGTCGCTTCACCGTCGCATCCTTAACGATCCGGTACTCATCCAACACCTCACCTTTCGGTGTAATAAACCGCGCCGTGAGGGTATTGCCCACCACATCCACCAACAGTGACCCCAGTTCCCGTTTGGCAACGGCCATCACCGGATGGTCCAACGGTCCCTTGTCGGCGTAGGAGGAGGAACCGACCACGCTGTAGACAGTACCGGCATGTGGTATCAGCCCGCTCGGCTTGCGGTACGGCGTATCCCTACCCACCCTCTTGTCGACAAACATCGATGGCTTGAGGCTATCGGATTCGCCGTAGTGACAGTCGATCAGGTAGGAGCGCTCATAGACATGGCTGTGGCCGGAAAGGACCAGATCCACTCCGGCCTTCTCCAATACCGGGAGGAAGTTCTCGCGCATTTCTATCAGCCTGTCG
>JBEPXU010000031.1:0-12679 GCA_041641735.1 Ectothiorhodospiraceae bacterium | reverse complement strand
GGCTGCATTATTGATGGCTGTTGTGCTTTTTCTCTACCTTCAGTTTGGAACCTGGGAGGGGCTATTGCCGGATCTACCCTGGTTCCTCGATGTTGCCGGTCATCCGATGATTGCCAGCATTGTCGTGACCGCTTCGCTGTTGGGGCTGGGTTATCTGCACTATCGGGTTCGTCAATTTGCCGCAGCAAGGGTGATGAATTGGTTGAGGCACCAGGGTGATTTGAGCATCGATATCAAACAGCTCCTCGGGGCTTTTGCGAAAAATACCCGTTTTCGACATAGTTTGTTGCGTGCTCAGCCTGTGGGGTGGGGGCGTCGAAGCCGCAAGCGCCTGCACAAGGTGATAGCGGAAACGGATAATCTGGTACAGAAACTTAATGATAAATTCGCCAACCCTTCGGGTACCAAGCTTAGCGTCAAGAGCGAGGGTAAGGGGGCAGTCTAAGTCCGGGGAGTCATAAGAGGCTGTATCCCTCGGGTAAAGCAATGGACATTTTGTCTGCACTCAATTAGTGTCTGATTAATTTGCTTATTTTGGTTCTTTTGTATGATCAATGTCCTCATCGTTGATGACCATGAACTTGTGCGAACGGGTATAAGGCGCGTACTGGACGATGTGTCCGGTATCAAGGTTTATGCAGAGGCAGAGAGTGGTGAAGAAGCGCTCAAGCTGGTTCGCAAAAAACGTCCGGATGTCGTTCTGATGGATGTGAGCATGCCCGGGATCGGTGGCCTTGAGGCGACTCACAAGCTCAATAGCATTTACCCCGATCTCCCGGTCATCATTCTGACTGTCCATACGGATGATCCCTTTCCATCCAGCCTTCTCAAAGCGGGTGCCACCGGTTACCTGCATAAGGGCTGTAAGGTGGATGAGATAGTTGCCGCGATTAAAGAGGTACATGCCGGAGGGCGTTATATCGGTACCGCCATCGCACAGAACCTTGCACTCTCGCTGCTCCCCGGTAATGAGGGCTCCCCGTTCGATCATCTCTCCCAGCGGGAGATGCAGGTGATGTTGATGCTAGTTCAGGGGGAGAAAGTCCGGGATATTTCCGAACAACTCCACCTTAGCCCGAAAACAGTGAGCACCTATCGCAGTCGACTGTTCGAGAAACTCGGTGTCCGTAATGATGCTGATTTGACTCGACTTGCCATCCGTCATGGCATGCTCGATGAGTCATGACATTATAATTAATATAAATCAATAGATTACAAAACTTACCTAAAGTTATTTCATCAAGAGTAAGGCACTCCTGGTGAATTTCTGAATGACGCCCCCCATATCAGCAGCATGAGTAGTGACAGCACCGAGACATTTGATCACAAGGCCTTTCTCAGCACCCTGACCTCCAGGCCCGGTGTTTATCGCATGCTGGATGTGGACGGAACCATCATCTATGTCGGCAAGGCGAAGAACCTCAAGCGACGGGTGTCGAGCTATTTCAGTCGCCACGACAATAGCCCCAAAACCCGTGTGATGGTTTCGCAAATCCGGGACATCGAGGTCACGGTGACCAATACCGAGAATGAGGCGCTCATTCTCGAAAACAACCTGATCAAGGCCCACCGTCCCCGCTATAACATCCTGTTACGCGATGACAAAAGCTACCCCTATATCTATCTCTCTGGTGATGACTTTCCCCGACTGAGTTTCCATCGCGGCAGCCGCAGCAATAAAGGGCGCTATTTCGGCCCCTTCCCAAGTTCTTCGGCGGTTCGTGAGAGTCTCAACCTGCTGCAAAAGCTCTTTCCCGTACGTCAGTGTGAGGACAGCTTCTATCGAAATCGCACTCGCCCCTGCCTGCAGTATCAGATAAAGCGCTGCAGTGCCCCCTGTGTCGATTATATTGATAAGGAGACCTATCAGCAGGATGTCCGTCATGCGGTGATGTTTCTTGAAGGTAAGAACAACGCCATTATCGATGAGCTGGTACGCCGTATGGAGCAGGCCTCGGAGGCGCTGGAGTTCGAGCTGGCTGCTCGTTACCGTGATCAGATCGCCAACCTGCGCCGTATCCAAGAAAAGCAGTATGTCATGGGCGAAGAGGGGGGCAACCTGGATGTGATCGCGGCAGTGGAACAGAGTGGGGTGGGCTGTGTGCAGGTGTTCTTCATCCGTAATGGCCGCAACCTGGGGAACAAAACCTACTTCCCCAGTCATACTGCAGAATCCGATGCCGCAGATTTACTGGCCGCCTTCCTGCCACAGTATTATCTGGGCGGCGGTACGGCGCAGGAGCGACAGATCCCGACCCAAATCCTGGTCAACCATACGTTGCCGGAGCAGGAGGTATTGCAGCAGGTCCTGGCTGAACAGGCCGGGCGCAGGGTAACAATCAGTTCAAAGCTGCGCGGAGACCGCGCCCGCTGGTTGCAGCTTGCGACCACCAATGCCGAACAGGCACTCTCCACCCACCTGACAAACCGGCTCAATATTATGGCCCGTTTCGAGGCGTTGCAGGAAGCGCTGGAGCTGGATGACCTGCCGCAGCGTATCGAGTGTTTCGATATCAGCCATACCATGGGGGAGGCCACGGTCGCCTCCTGTGTGGTCTTTGACACCAACGGGGCGCTCAAAAGTGATTACCGACGTTTCAATATCGAGGATATTACTCCCGGGGATGACTATGCGGCGATGCAGCAGGCGCTCACCCGTCGCTTCAAACGGCTTAAGGAGGGGGAGGGCAAGTACCCGGATATCCTGCTGATCGATGGCGGTAAAGGGCAGCTCAGCCAGGCAGAACAGGTACTCGAAGAGCTGCAGGTGATAGGCGTGATCCTGATCGGGGTGGCCAAGGGACCCACGCGAAAACCGGGCGTGGAGCAACTGATATTGTCCGGGCAGGACAGCCCCATTATACTGCCAGCAGATTCACCCGCACGGCACCTTATTCAGCAGGTGCGTGACGAGGCCCACCGGTTCGCCATTACCGGCCATCGTCAGAGACGGGCCAAGGCGCGCCGCACATCACCACTGGAGGGGATTCCGGGTCTCGGGCCTAAACGTCGACAGCAGTTGCTGCGACAGTTCGGTGGCTTGCAGGAGGTAGCCCGTGCCGGTGTCGAGGACCTCGCCAAGGTCAAGGGTATCAGCCGTCAACTGGCACAAGGCATCTATGACGCCTTTCATGCCGATAAAGGATAGACATAAATGAAGCTTAATATTCCCAATATCCTGACGCTGCTTCGCATTGCGCTGATACCGGTGTTTATCCTCGTTTTCTACCTTCCAGTGGAAGGGGCCAATCTTATCACCACTGCAATCTTTGCCCTGGCGGCTGTCACCGACTGGTTTGACGGCTACCTTGCACGCAAATGGAAGGAGACCTCGGCTTTCGGCGCCTTTCTGGACCCCGTCGCCGATAAGTTGATGGTGGCCGCTGCCCTGGTACTGATCGTCGATACCAATCCCACGCCCTATGCCGGTATCTGGCTGGCCTTTCCGGCACTGGTGATTATTGGCCGGGAGATCACCATCTCCGCCCTGCGCGAATGGATGGCGGAGATTGGATCCTCGGCAGCGGTAGCGGTAAGCATGTTGGGAAAGGTGAAAACCTCCGCCCAGATGGGTGCCCTGGTACTGCTTTTGTATCAGGAGCCCGTCGGGGCATTTCCAACCATTGAGGCAGGCATCGTGCTGCTCTATGTGGCGGCGATACTGACGCTCTGGTCCATGTTGTTGTACCTACGGGCAGCCTGGCCGGCCCTTAGTAAGAGCTGAAAAAAGTTGTTACAGGCGCTTGACAAGAATCGCTCAAACATTACAATGTGCGCATCTTTTGAGGCGGGAATAGCTCAGTTGGTAGAGCACAACCTTGCCAAGGTTGGGGTCGCGAGTTCGAATCTCGTTTCCCGCTCCAAATTCCAAGGACCTCGTTTGGGTTTCCGGCCGGGTTATTTTACTTAAGTTGTGCAGAAAATCAACACGGCTGGGTGGCAGAGTGGCTATGCAGCGGATTGCAAATCCGTGTACCTCGGTTCGATTCCGGGCCCGGCCTCCATACCGAAAAGCATCCGAGTTATACCGGGTGCTTTTTTTTGTCAAAATGATCGCTTTTCCACAGGAACTACTGAATCCCATAGCGGACTCGGGTAGAATTGTCCTTGCCTTCATATTTAGCCCGGATGGCG
Organism: Ectothiorhodospiraceae bacterium; assembly: GCA_041641735.1. Taxonomy (GTDB): domain Bacteria; phylum Pseudomonadota; class Gammaproteobacteria; order Thiohalomonadales; family Thiohalomonadaceae; genus JAPHTQ01. The sequence goes on along the minus strand of JBEPXU010000031.1, from coordinate 8,545 downwards.
AAATTGGTAGACGCAAGGGACTTAAAATCCCTCGGTGGCAACACCGTGCCGGTTCGATTCCGGCTCCGGGCACCACTTTTTCCTGTTATGCCTCTTACTATCTATCTGGTTTCCCTCACTTGGTTTGCTGGTGGTACCTGATATGCTTAACTTTAAACTCAAATTGTATTGATACGTTGTCAGTCGGCAGTGATTCAGAAAGGGAGGCACTCAGCACTACATGGCTGATACCAGAGTAGTATTTAAACGAATTCTGATACTGATCCTGCTGGTCGTGGCAGCGCTCGTATATCAACAATACAGCCTCTATATTGAACGGCGCGACACGCTCGTCCGAGCCGATGTAGAGAATCGGCTTGCACTGGTGAAGATCGATAAGGTTACCCGGCAGCAGAAGGACTTCTCCGGTCAGTTGGATGCACTGGAAAAGCAATATGAGTTCCTGCGTCAACAACTGCCACCGCAGATGGAACTGGGTGCCTTTAAGCAGAAGCTCGCTTCACTCTTTGCCAGCTACGGTATTGAGGTGCTTGCTCAGCGTGACGCCCAACATTATCGCTCCCTCTACAAGGAAATACGGCTCTCGTATTCGCTCAAAGCCAGTATGCGCACGGTTCAGCGCGTCATGCGTGAGGTGAATAAAGGCCCTCGGCTAGTATTAAGCAAAGGGCCACAACGTCAGAGTCTCAAGAACGTCGGACTGATACTGTCGATATTCAGCGTACCTGAAGAGGTGCAGGGAAAAATCGTCACACCTGAGTGTGAGTCCAGAATAGAGAAGCTCTATATTCCCTATCTGAAACAGGAGCTTGAACCGGTCTATCGTGACTATTTGCAAACCTGCCAGACGCTTAGTCTGGAGCACAACGCCGCACGTTATCGCGATATACAGCGCTATCAACAGCTTCAGAGCGCCGTTCTCAGGCTGGAGACGATACGTAAGACGCTGACTGAATAGCGCTACACCTTCATTTCGTAAACATCCATCCCCCACAGGACAGCTTCAGCGAGGCTGTTACAGCCGTTGTTCCCATTCAGGTGTCAGGTACTTATTTCCGTCATCCGTTAGGGGGTAATGTGCGACTTATGTACTACGCTAACTACAAGGAGCAGTGTTCCCGACTATTGCTTTATGGGGGTAAGCAGTGAGGAAGATAGACAGCAGTGAACTGGAAAAAGGGATGTATGTGGCGCAGCTTGATCGGCCCTGGTTGGAGTCACCCTTCATGTTTCAGGGTTTTTTTGTGCGCACCGACGAGGAACTCGAACAGCTAAAGCAGTTGTGTAACTTTGTCTATATTGATGAAGAAGGCAAGGAGCAACAGCAGGGTAAGCGCAGGGTGGCGGCCAATGAAGCCACATCTCCTCCAGTCGAAAATGCCGGAAAACAGGCCGCAAAACCCCACCCGGTGGCCATAGAGGATGAAATTACCGAAGCCCGAAAAATACGTGAGCAGGCCTCGCGGCGGTTTCGTGACATGCTTGATGAGGCCAGGCTGGGTAAAGGCATTGATGTCGGCGTGGCCAACCGGATTGTTGGCGATATGGTGGAGAGCCTGTTACGCAATCCTGATGCGTTGTTATTGCTTCGCAGCCTCAGCCAGTACGACGCCGAGGCCGAATCCCATGCCATTAACTGCAGTATCCTCAGTATGACCTTCGGCCGTTGTCTCCATCTTCCCCATCACGAACTGACGGAACTTGGGCTTGCCGCGTTGTTGCACGATATAGGCGAAACGGAAATCCCCGTCGAGATCCTTCACGAGGGCCCAAAGAATACCGAGGAAACCTCTTTATACAGGCGTCATACAGAGTTTGGTGCGAATATTCTTCGTGATATGTACTCTCTGCCTGAACGGGTTATCAATGTCGCACTGTCGCATCATGAACAGATAAACGGCGAGGGCTACCCTCGTGGTCTTAAAGGCGATGAAATCGACTATTTCTCCCGCATTGTTGCCATTACCAATGTCTATGATCACATCACCCTGGGCAGCAGTGGTCCCTCCCTGCCTCCGGCCGAGGCACTGCGCTATCTTTATCTCTACCGTGACAAGTTTTTCGACTCTGATGTTACCGAACGGTTTATTGAGTGTCTGGGGGTATACCCTGTGGGTAGTTTGGTTGAGATTGCCACAGGGGAGGTGGCTATTGTGATTTCAATACCGCCGGAAGCACACCTTTATCCACGGCTGCTACTGGTGTTGGATGCGCATAAAAATCGCTATCAACCCCCTCACATTATGAACCTGGCGCAGTTCGCCTCGAGTGAAAATGCACAGAAATATGCCATTTCCAGGGTGTTGCCAGCAGGCTCATATGATATCGACATCAAAAGCTACCTGCAGCGAGATGGTGTTTTCTAAATGCTGCTCCCTCTGCAATCATAACGAACACCGCTTATTCGTTAACCATTAATCCACGACGTGTCATTTGTTGTTACTCAAACGTTTACTACAAAAGTGTCGCCGCTGGCGACTTGGTCGTGAACTGCTCAAAAGCAGGATTGCGGAGCACATCTGGGAACAGGTTACGCAGGATGTGAATGTCATTGCACGCCTCTCCACTGCGGACAGACACCGGCTGCGCCAGCTTAGCAGTCGCTTTCTGGCGCACAAGGCTCTGGTCGGTGAAGGCGGTATGGAACTTGATGATTACCAACGCGCCCTAATTGCCAGTCAGGCATGTCTGCTCATCCTGAACCTTGGGCTGGAATACTATAATGGTTGGGTTGAGGTGATTGTCTATCCTGCGGCGTTTGTCGTTGCACACCAGCAAGCCGATGCGGCGGGTGTTGTACACAGGGTTAGTCACGGATTGGAGGGCGAAGCCTGGGGAAGGGGACCTGTCATCCTCTCATGGGATGATATCAAGCCGCGGCTGGGTGCACCCCGAGGCCATGGGGTCAATGTCGTACTTCATGAGTTTGCGCATAAGCTGGACATGCTTAATGGCAGTGCCAACGGCATGCCACCCTTGCACCCCTCAATGCACCCGCAACAGTGGAGCCATGACTTCTCCGCTGCATATGAACGGATGCTCCATCAGGTGCAAACCGGTCATTACGGTCGAATTGACCCCTATGCCGTTGAAAGTCCTGCAGAGTTCTTTGCCGTTGTCACCGAGTTCTTTTTTGAGCGACCCGCGCTACTGCAGCAGGAACTTCCGGCCGTCTATACCCGCCTGACGGAGTTCTATCGGCAGAACCCGCCAGGCAAATAATGTGACTTACCGAATCATGTGTTTACTGATTTTAATACTGAACACGCACCTTGCTGATTTCGGCGATCTTGATCGGAAAACTCATGCTTCCTCTTGGACTGCGTACCTCTAGCCGGACACGCCAGTCGTTAACCGTATCTAATATACCTTCCCGTACCCTGCCATCCTGCATCGTAATTCTGGTGTTACGCCCCACATGTTTATTGAGTTGTTCGACAGAGACGGTGTGGAAAGTCGGTTGCCTTGTTCGGGTTGGTGTCTTATTGCGAACATTCGGGCGTGGCCTGGCTTGGGGGGGTGATGTCAGGGCAGGCTTGTCTGTTTCGTTTTGTATATTGTCCGGTTTTTTTGCCGACGCCCAGTTGATCGTGCTGAGATCAACCCGTTCACCCCTTATCGTAAGATCCATTCCAAGCATCTGAATGATGTCCTCAGGTGCGTAGAGTTGCAGGTTGGTCGCCGGTACATTTGGGTTCGGTTTAATCGATGCCTGCAACTTACCGCCGTTTAGCATGAATTGTCTGTAGGCTGATACAGCCTTTTCAGGAAGTGGACTGCCGATGGCGTTGCTGAGTGCGGCAACATTGTTATCCACATACTCTTCAGCCGTCCCGTTGTTCAGGTCTGCACAATAGGCATTGCGCATGGCGTAATAACCATCGTCCCGATAGGTTATCGTTGTGTCGGGTATGCGGCCACTGTAGCTATTAGGCGCCATGGTGGATATACCGTCCAGGCCGGTTTCTATTGTTCCACTTCCCAGCCCGTCGGCACTTAACTTCATTATCGCGGTGAGTCTGTCACGCTCCTTGTTGTTTTTTACCTCGAAGTTTACGTCCATGGTTACGGTGCCAATACCCATTTGCTGGTAGTCCGCGGTGGTGAACCCCTCTTTATCCCCGCATCCCATAGCCTGAATGAGTGAAAAATCAGCCCCACTGCTTCCCCTGCGCTGAATAGCGGCTTGCTGCTGTTGCATCTGCTCGATCATGGAGAAGAGTTGGCTATCGAGGTCAAACTGAAGACGTGAAACCTTAATGCCCAGTTTCTCCGGCATGTCGCCAGGTTTGACCATGTTTTTCGAGCTGTTCATGTCAAGAAAGTAGCCGATATGCGGTGCATGGAGATGTACCTGACCGATATGGAATACATCTTGTGTCATTACAGGTTCAATCGTGATGTCATTGAGCCCGACCGTGTCACCTGACCAGGAGGTGTAGATGGAGTCGTACGTGATAGTCGCAAAAGGCGAGGCGGACTTGACTATTTTTTCCGCCTTATTTTTTACCTCGTACCTGAGGTAGCCGATTGTGGCAGCGTAAAGCGCCACGGGTAGAAGGATAATTATTATAAGAATACGCATCATATGCTCTTTGTTATTTTATTCTCTGTTTTTGTCCTTGTGGAAAAGGTTTAGAACCAGCGCTTCCATCGGAATAATATCAGCTGCAGACCAAGCAAAACTACCAGGATGAAGCTGAAAATGGTAAAGGCATAGCCGTTGTCGGTGCCCGGCATCCCACCCACATTGATGCCGAAAAGACCGGTCAGGAAGCCCAGCGGTAGAAAAAGTGCCGCGACAATGGAGAGGACATACATGCGTTTGTCCACCTGTTCGGAAAGGCGGCTAATCAGCTCCTCCTGGACGACAACCGCACGCTCCCTGACTGTATCCAGCTCCTCAATATAGCGGAGGGTGCGGTCCGTCACTTCGCGCAGCTGGCTACGTTCCTCCTCACCTATCCAACTGAGGCGTTCGGACACCAGTCGAGCCAGTGCATCGCGCTGTGGTGAAAGGTATCGACGCAAGGCAATGGTTTCACGCCGAAGTGATGACAGCAAAGGACGCAACTGATGGCTTTGCAGCGTCAGCACGCGTTGTTCAAGCTCGTCGATAGCATCATCGAGCCCAGCGATAACATCTGACATCCTCGTTGAGAGTTGATCGGCCAGAAGGGTAATGAACTCAGAAGGTGTGCAGGGGCCGCTCCCATTAACCAGACTTTTTCGCAGGTCTTCAATCGATAGGAGTCGGCGTTTGCGGGTGGTGATGATGCGCTTGCCATCGCTCCAGATACGGATAGAGACCATATCCTCAGGATCGGAGCCGGGGTTGAGGTTCACACCGCGCAGAATAAGCAGTAATGTACCGCTGATAAGCGTGCAGCGAGGACGGGTTTCTTCGGCGAGGAGAACATCAACAGCGATGGGGTCAATGCCGTCTTGCTCCCGAAGCCACTGCTGACTTTTGGGGTGGGTATAATCAAGGTGGACCCAGAGGGTACCCTGATCCTCATTGACCTCAGGAAGAGCGTTCCAATCGAGTTCCCGCCCGCTACCCTGACCGTCAAATAACCAGGCGGTAACCAATCCGTCCGCTGTATCCATACGCCATTGCCCCCCTGATGGCACGTGTACCCCAAATGCTAACGGAAACGTGCATTAGAGTGCAATGTGCCTGCCAGGGCCTGGAGAGTGGGCAGGGGAAGGCTACTGGTCGCGCCGTTCTACGGTCTCCGGGTCGGCAGTGATAGGGCGGTATATTTCCACCCTGTCACCTTGTTTGAGTGGGTGTTGAGGTTTGATTACCTTGCCGAAAATACCAAACTTGTTGACCTCGAGATCAATCTCAGGAAACCGCTCAAGCAGTCCGGACAACTGAATGGCCTCAATAGCCGTTATCTCTTCATCAACATCCAGCTCAATCCACTGTTGCTTGCTGGCTTCGGCATATGTGATGGAAATTTGCATTGTCAGCGGCTCCGCTATTATTCAGTTTCAGCTTCCTGGCTCAAGCGCCGGGGTACTTGTGGCAACCTCTGCCTTTTTACTCTTTCGCACATCCAGTACACGTTTTCCAGCCATGAGGAAGCCCATCATCAGGAAGCCACCAGGCGGCAGTGCCATTAGGAGAAAACCACGGTAATCGGGGATGATCGTGATTTCCAGAAAACGAAAACTGTCCCCAAGCAGAAGCGATGCATTGGCAAAGAGTGTACCCGCGCCGATAATCTCCCGTGCTGCTCCCAGACTAACCAGAGCGATGATAAAGCCCACCCCCATGGCGAAGCCATCGGTAACAGCAGCGCGAATGGGGTTACGTGAGGCGAAGGACTCGGCACGTCCGAGGATGGCACAGTTGGTAACGATAAGAGGGATAAAGAGTCCGAGTACCTTGTGTAGTTCATGCAACCAGGCATTCATCATCATATCGACGACGGTGACGATGGCGGCAATCAACAGAACGAAAACCGGGATCCGTACCTCCGGTGTAATGATGCCGCGGAACAGCGCCACCACCATGTTAGAGATGATCATCACCACCAATGAGGCAAGCCCCAGACCGAGACCATTGGTTGCCGTACCGGTTACCGCAAGCAGGGGGCAAAGTGCGAGCAACTGGGAGAAAACCACATTGTTATCCCACAGCCCGTCATGCATGATGCGACGATAATTGATTGGGCTTTCATCATTCATCGGTCTTCTCCTCAGTGATCGTTACCTTATCGCTGGTTTCCGAGGTGGCTGGCATCAGCAATGTCTTGCGGTTTTGCTCAAAGGTTTGCAGCCCTTCGTAAACGGACTTGACCACCGCGCGAGGGGTGATCGTGGCACCAGTGAATTGGTCGAATTCGCCGCCATCCTTTTTGACATGCCACTGCGAGGCAGTTGTGTTATCCAGTGAGTGCTGGTTAAAAGAGGTGATCCAAGTGCCCCGGCTGATCTCGATTTTGTCTCCCAAGCCTGGGGTCTCGGCATGTGAGATCACCCGTACACCGAGTACCTTTCCATCCGCATCGACGCCCATGATGCTGGTAATCGGTCCGGCATAGCCGATCGCGGAGACTTCGAAGGCAACTGCGCTGATATGGCCCTCCTGATGGGCACGATAGACCTTGATCGGTTCTTTGGTATTCGTTCCCGCAGGCAGTGTGATGACATCACTCAAAAGATCATTATCATGAATCTCGTCCGGTAATACCTGGCTCAGCGAGGCCTTAAGATCTTCTGCCTGACGCATGGCGATATCGTCACGTGTTTCCACATCACCGAGCACCAGAATAGCGCTGGCGAGTGTCGCCATGCCGCCCAGCAGCATGGCCTGGTAAGCAGTACGTTTTCTGTAACTGGGTGAGGCAACACCATGACCGTACATCAATCATTACTCCCTTCGTACTGAGACAGGCGGCGGGCAAACTTTCCGTTCTCGTAGTCGAGTGGGTCACCGTGACGGTTACGACCATAGATACGAGGACGAAGGTAGTGATCGATAAGCGGCGTCGCGGCATTCATCAGAAGGACAGCAAAGGCAACCCCTTCCGGGAAACCGGCCCAAGTGCGTATGATATAAATCAGTGCACCGCAGCCAGCCGCATACACCATCTGCCCTTTGGGGGAGGAGGGGGAGCCGACCGGGTCGGTGGCAATGAAGAAAGCACCGAGCATAAGGCCGCCACTCATCAGGTGAACACCGGCATCGGCATATCTTGCCGGGTCGATCAGATGCATCAGAGTGGCCAACGCCGCAACGGTTGCCAGCATGGCAACAGGGATATGCCAACTGATAATGCGGCGCAGCATGAGGAAGATTCCGCCGAGCAATATAAACAGTGACGAGGTTTCCCCGAGGCTTCCCCGCATCTCGCCGACTGCGGCCTGTTGCAGGGAGTAAACGCCATTGAGAACATCTTCAAGCGGGACATTGCGACCGACCTCGGTTTTGATGTGACCGAGCAGGCTCGCGCCACTGACCGCATCAATATTACCGACGCTGCCGAAGGTGATTGCCAGACTATCGATAAAGCCGGGGGCGGCTTCACTGAACAGGGGTTGAGGCGATACCCAGGTCGTCATCTCCAAAGGAAAGGCTATCAACAGGGCAACACGCCCCAGCATTGCCGGATTGAAAAGGTTCTGACCAATCCCACCGAAGACCTGTTTGCCGACGACAATGGCAAAGAATCCACCCACCACAGCGATCCACCAGGGTGCCCATGGTGGAAGTGTCATTGCCAGCAGCCAGCCCGTCACCAGCGCAGAGCCGTCCATCAGAGAGAGCTTAATCGGTTTGCCGGCGAGATAGAGCCCGATTGCCTCGGCAATCAGTGATACGGCAGTGGTCAACAGCAGAAGATTAAGCGCCGGCCAACCATAAAGGTAAACCCCGTAAAGACTGGCCGGTAGCATAGCCAGCCATACGGTCAACATGATCCGCCCGACACTGATTTTGCCATGGGTATGAGGGGAGGGGGCCGGGATATACTGGCTCATGATGCGTTCTCCTGCTCTTTGGCCGCTTCGGCTGCACGACGTTTTGCTTCAC
>JBEPXU010000030.1:0-12987 GCA_041641735.1 Ectothiorhodospiraceae bacterium | reverse complement strand
GGCAGGGCAGGGCAAGTCAGGGCATCGAAGGGTACCAGTTCAGCACCTGCTGACTGGAGTGCCTCGAGGTCATCGGGGTAGTAGAAACCGAAGGCGCTGTCCCGGGCAATGGCAATGCGAACCGGCTCCGAATCCGAAGCACTGTTTTCCGTCACTGCCGTAGTCGGTAGCGGAGGGGCTGTGTCGGCCAGCCGGCGGAGTGCATCCAGATCAACCTGACTGGCAACAATGTCACGTATTTCGGCCACTTTTTCGACCACTTCGCTCGCCTCATTGCTCGGAATCAGCCCCAGGTGGCGCTCATCGATAGCAAGGCGTTGGTCGCGGTGGATCGCACCCAGCACCGGAAGATCGCAGTAATGGGCGATCACTTCACGCAGTCGGGTCTCATGTCGCTTGCCGGCGACCTTGTTGAGGATTAGACCTGCAACGTTCAGTTCGGGGTCAAATTGCTGGAGGCCGAGAATAATCGGCACGATGCTACGCGTTGCTCCCTTGACATCGAGCACCAGCACCACAGGCGCTTGTAGCAGTTTGGCCATTTCTGCGTTGCTCTCAGTGCCCTCCACATCGAGACTGTCGAACAGGCCCATATTGCCCTCAATAAGCGCAATATCGCCATGCGTGCTGTGGCGCTGGAAGAAGTCACGGATCTCACCGTGCTCCATGGTATTGAAGTCGAGGTTATAGCAGGGGCGGTCGGCGGCCTGGCCTAACCACATCGGGTCGATATAGTCGGGTCCTTTTTTGAAGGGTTGGACGGCAACCCCTTTGTGTGCCAGCGCCGCGCAGATGCCAAGGGTAATGGTGGTTTTACCCGAGGACTTGTGCGCGGCGCTGAACAGGAGGCGAGGCATCTCAGGCAGCGTTGGCGAAGCGGGCCTTGTCCCGTGCCGCCCACATGGTCTGTGCCTGAGCCTCGGCTTCCTCGCGGGTTTTGGCCTTGCCCAGTGTATAGAGGGCGACGGCTATGGTGCCAATCACTGCGGCTTCGCCGTACTCATCGCTCTTTTCTCCACGCCATACCGCGGCCAGGTCAGCAACATTCATCTCATCCGGGCGCACGTGACGTTTGTCGAACATGGCAGGCCACTCCTCGTCCATCATTTCACCGTTATGGACGCCCTGAATCAGCACATCCTGATCCGGGTTGCGCTCAATCTCGCCACCTTCGCCCTTAATCACCGACATGTGGGGAATGTCGAGCATCACGCCGGCTTCCTGGTGGGTAGGGCGATAGCCCGGATGGAAGATACCCTGCATCACGTGCTCGGCATCAAACGGATTGAGCATGCGGGCGATAGTATGTACCGGGGAGCGCAGACCGAGCAGCGGGCGTAGCTCGATGATTTCATACAGCTTGGGACTCATGTGCTCCAGGTCGATATAGCTGAAGTTGTTCTCCTCCAGCTGCTTGACGGCTTCATCCAGGCTTTTGGCAACCGGTACACCGAGTTGGGGCAGTACATCCTTGGTATAGATACGCCCGGCGGTGTGACCACTGGCGCCATGCATGAAGATACGAATACCATTCTCGGCCATCAGCAGGGTAGCCAGCAGGTACCAGGGAAGAATGCGTTTCTTACCGGCGTAGGAGGACCAGTCGAGATCAACCTTTGGTGCGTTGGCGGGCACTTTAAGGCTTTCGCGAATGGCACGTACCGCAGCGGCGACCTCTTCAGGGGTCTCCTCCTTAACGCGCATCAGCATCAGGAAGGCGCCGAGCTGAATCGGCTCGACCTCCTCATTCATGATCATGCGCATGGCCTCATAGGCCTCATCGGCCGTCAGACCACGTGAACCGTTACGTCCTTTTCCGAGGATTCGTACGTATTGTGCAAATGCGTGTTCTTGTTGGCTCATGCCACCACCTCTGAATGCTGTAGGGTCTATCTGCTTAAGCAGTTTAAATGCCATGTATTGGGTCAATAGGGCCAATTTTAAAGCGTTTCAGGCCCCATTACCAAAGCCGGATAGCAAAACACCGGTGTACCTTGCGGTGACACCGGTGTTTGCTTGTACCCGGGCGGGCAGATAACGGGAGACTATCGCTCCTGTTATTTGCTGTGCGGGTCAACCTCTGCGTCTGCCAGGCTCTCAGGCAGGAAGCGCAGGTTCTTGATGGCGACGATGGTCATCGCCAGGGTCAGAGCAACCCCACCCAGACCAAGCAGCACCTCGTAGACGCTCGGGCTGTAGGCATAAAGCGCGGAGTATGTGCCACTCTCGAAGTTGCTGGTGACTTCGTAACCCGGGAACAGCTCCAGCGGGTAGGCCTGGCCACCGATGACGATAACGTAAATCAGGGCAAAACCGCCGAGGACTGTCAACAGAGCCGCCAGGGCGATAGCGGTACGGCTCTTGCCGGTGGTCGGGTGATAAAGCATCGCCAGCGGCAGGAGGGTGCCGAGAATGACATAACCGAGCCAGAACAGGGTGGTGTAGGCACCGCCATCCATCAGGATGAAGGCCTCGTAACCATGGTGTTCAGTGGCGTAGAGGTTAGTCAGGTGCATGGTAACCACGAAGTAGAAGGCACCGGCAATAAATACGCCCAGCAGGTTTTTCAGCCGCTTGAGGATGACATCACCCAGAGGGCGCTCGGTCAGTTTGTAGGTAGCCATCATGAACAGCATGTAGATGGCCAGACCGAAGGCGAATGAGAGCACGATGAACATCGGTGCCATAATCGCGGCGTCGTAACTGCTGCGTGCTACCAGGAAGCCAAAGATGGAACCGGTACCGGTGGTCAGGATGAGACGCCAGACGAAGGCGAAGAAGCCAGCTACAGGGGTGTAGCGGTTCATGCGCTTTTCCATCATCGTCCACAGGTAAACGATTACCAGGCCGAGGAAGCCATTATAGAGGATGATGTTCCAGGCGAAGATGGATTTGAAGTTGTAGTGGGTCATGGCCACGATTAGACGATCGGGACGGCCCAGGTCCAGCACCAGGATGGTCAGACCGCCAAGCAGCAGGGTGATGGCGAGTAGACCAGACAGTGGGGCTAGCGGTTTGTACATCTTCTTGCCGAACACCGAACCGATGGAGGCAACATTGAGTGCTCCAGAAGCGGCGACGATCAGGAAGATGGCGAACACGTGAGGCATACCCCAGACGATCTGGTTGGTCATACCGGTGACCCAGTGGCCGTTATGCTCCATATGGAACCACGCCAGTGCGCCGAGGAAGATAATGGCGCCAAGGCCGGCGAGCAGACCATAGAAGCCTTTGGTCGCCTCAATTTGCGTAAATAGCGTTTTTTTCATGCCTATCTATCCGTTTATGTCTTTTGTTAGATACCGCGATAACGAACGCCGGTGTTGAGATTCAGATCAGCACGAATCTCGACGGTCGTGTGACTGGCAACAGCCTGTGAAATTTCGCTATTCGGGTCCTTCAGATCACCAACGATGATGGCTTTGTGACCTTCGGTATTGCACGCTTCGGCGCAGGCAGTGGTGCCTTCACCGGCATCTAGCTTGTTGACGCACAGGTTGCAGGACTCAACGGTACCCTTACCGCGTGGTGAGTAGGGCAGCTGATGTTCCAGCTCCTCGTGGACGAAAGAGCGTGCCTTGTACGGGCAGGCCATCATGCAGTAGCGGCAGCCGATGCAGATGTGCTTGTCGACCAGCACGATGCCATCTTCACGCTTCATGGAAGCGCCGGTGGGGCAAACATCCACGCAGGGCGGATGTTCACAGTGCTGACACATCATCGGCAGGGATTTTACATGGCCGGTTTCTTTATTGCGCAGTTCGACCTTGCGAATCCACTGAGCCTTTTGCTTGGCATTGGAGTTCTGCTCATCTTCACTGCCTTCGCCCCAGCCGTTGTAGTTCTCACAGCCGGAAACGCAGGCATCACAGCCTTTGGCGCACTTGTTGGTATCAATCAACATGCCCCAGCGAACGCTGCTGCTGGCAGGTTGGTCGACCGGCTTGGCTTGGGCGACGCCGTAAAGCATGACACCGGGGGCAATGGTTGCGCCCGCGGCAAGCTTGGCACTGTTACTCAGAAAGTCACGACGTGCCTGATCCGTTTGCTTGGTATCACTCATTGGACAGCACCTGTGTTGTTCTTTTCAGCAGCAAGTTGGTTCAGTACTTCTTCAGAGGCGGGCTGATGCACCTCTTTCATAGCTTTCATCTTCGGCGTAACCAGCGGGTGGAACATCGCTGATTTGGCCGGACGGGTAGCGTGGCATTCGAAGCAATCGATTTTCACGCCGGTATATTTGTGGCAGTTCACGCAGAAGTGATCTCCCTCGGAGCGACCGGCCGCCTTCGCCTCGGACTTGGGCGGTACGTGGCACTCGATGCACTCTTTCAGGCTGTACTGCTTGGTGCGAATACCTTCACGCAGTGCCTCGTCACGATGACCCTTGAGGAACTTCATGTGATCCTTGCGCATCACAGCGGTATCCTCAACACACTGCTCACCTTTAACAGGCGGAGGGACATATGGCCCAACGCCTTCCTTTTCGCCGGCGGAAGCCGGCGCTGACAGAGTCAGCGCCAGCAGGGCCGGTAGTACGTAGAGAAGCTTAGTAATAGGCTTCATGACGTCCCCTTATTCACCCATACCCATGTCGATGTAACCGGTCGGGCACACATCTGCACAGATGTGGCAACCGATGCAGCGATCGTAGTCGGTGTAGACGTAGCGACCGGTGGTGCGATCCTTGGCAGGTGTACGCTTAACAGCTTCCTGCGGGCAGAACACAACACAGTTATCACACTCGAAACACATACCACAGCTCATGCAACGCTCGGCTTCACCAATGGCCTCTTCCTCGGTCAGCGGCAGCAGACGCTCCTGGAAGTTGCCGATAACGTCGTCAGCGGTAACCTCAATGTGCTTACGCTTGAAGCGTGGAGTATCGGCGAAGTGGCCCAGGAACAGCTCGTCGGAGGAGATAATCTCGCTGGAGGAACGATCCTCGTAGTTGTGAACGGCATAGTCAGCTTCGGAGGTACCGCGAAGACCCAGGTCGATATCCTTGGCAAAACCTTCTTTTTGCTCAATCTCTTCCTTGGTCAGCGTGTGGTACTCGGCAGGCGCGTGATCGGTCTCACGCAGCTTGCTGAGCAGATTCCAGTGGTGAACGTCGACCTTGGGACGATTCTTCAGCTCTTCGTTCTTCATGTAGTGGTCGATGCTCTCGGCAGCGATGGAGGCGTGACCGATAGCGGTAGTCAGCAGGTGCGGACGAACCACGTCACCGATAGCGAAGTAACCGGGCTTGCCAGGGATCTGGAAGTGCTTGTCGGCATCAACCAGGCTGCGCTCGTTGGCGAAACCTTCCATGCCTTCCCAGTCACCGGTCTGGCCGATGGCGGCGACGATAAGCTCGGCATCGATGACGTACTCGGAACCCTCAATCGGGGTAGAGCCATCCTCTTCCAGCTTCTGAACCTTCAGGCCGGTGGCGCGGCCGTCTTCGCCCTTGACGACTTCAACCGGGGTGATCTGACCGATGATCTCGATACCTTCGCGCTTGGCATCCTCAATCTCGTGTTCGGCAGCCGGCATCTTCTCGATGGGGGAGCGGGACATCAGAGTAACCTCAGCACCTTCACGGGCAGCGGTTTCGGCTACGTCGTGAGCGGTCTGGTTGATGATGATGTGCTCCGGACGATCCTTCTCGTTCTCAACGGTGATGTGACCCAGACGACGGGCAACAGAGGCAACGTCGATAGAGGTATCACCACCACCGATAACCAGTACCTTACCGGTAACGTGCTTCAGGCGGCCTTCGTTGAACGCGGCCAGGAAGGCAACACCGGTGATGGCGTTAACGGCATCGGCGCCCGGAATCGGCAGGGCACGACCGGCCTGTGCACCGATAGCGAAGACGATGGCGTTGTAATCTTTCTCCAGCTGCTCCATGGAGACGTCAACACCGACCTTGGTCTTGGTCTTGACCTCAACACCCATGTCGACGATACGCTTGATCTCGCCGTCGAGGACGTCGCGCGGCATACGATAACCGGGGATACCGTAGCGCATCATGCCGCCCAGCTCATCCAGTGCCTCGAATACGGTCACGCCGTGACCCATGCGACGCAGCTGGTAGGCAGCGGCCAGGCCACCCGGGCCACCACCGATGATGGCAACTTTCTTACCGGTGTCGGCGCCGGTCTCGAAGCCGTAGTTGTTGTTCAGGGCAGTATCACCGATGTACTGCTCGACGGAGTTGATACCGACGTGGTCTTCGACCATGTTGCGGTTACAACCGTCTTCACACGGAGCCGGGCAAACACGACCCATGACTGACGGGAAGGGGTTGGAGTCAACTGCACGACGGAATGCGTACTCGGGCATGGTCATCTCGCCGGTCGGCTTCTCGATGCCGCGAACGATGTCCAGCCAACCACGAATGTCGTGGCCGGAGGGGCAGCTGCCCTGGCACGGAGGCGTACGGTGTACGTAGGTCGGGCACTTGTGTGACCAGCTGGCCTGGAAGATGTTGTCGGTCCAGCTATCCCACTGGCTGTCACCATCTTCGTACTTTCGGAAAGTGTGTACCTTGTTCATATCGTCGCTAGAAGTTGCCATTTTATCAGTCTCCTATGCCAGTAATCTTTAGCGTTGATGGCCGGGGCACTGCTTGAAGCCGCCAACCTGATTGTTTGGAATTAATCCTGTTCTGCAGCTTCGGCCTCAGGTGCCTCTTCGGCATCTTCACCCATCAGCTCTTTTTCCTGTTCTGAACCGGTCATCACCAGGGCCTCGCCGACCAGCTGATGCGTGCTTACCAGCATGTGCATCGGAAAGTCGTAGTAGGGCAGGACCTTGGCGAACTGTGCTTTACAGATGGCGCAGATAGCCGCCAGTGTGTTTACACCGCGGTTGTCTGCAACATCCTTGAGCGCCTCCATACGGGGCAGTGCACCCTTGACCCGGATTTCCATCAGGTCGTCGGTCAACAGACCGCCACCGCCGCCACAGCAGTAGGTGGATTCCTTGATGGTTGCCGGGTCCATGTCAACGTAGTTGTTGCAGCACGCCTTGATCACCTCACGGGGGATGATGAACTGACCGCCGGGCATATCGCCCATACGGCTGGCACGTGCAACGTTGCAGGAGTCGTGGAAGGTGACCGTGCGGTGGTCGTTCTCTTCCTTGTTGAAGCGCAGTTTGTCTTTCTGGATGAGATCGTAAGTGAACTCACAGATGTGCATCGGCTGCGGCACGCTCGGGTCGAGCTGCTTCTGCAGCTTCTGGGCAAACTCATCGCTCGGGTCGGCGCCGGCGCCGACACCAGTGAGGGTGTTCCAGAAGGAGTAGGCGACACGCCAGGCGTGGCCGCACTCACCGACGATGATGCGCTTGACGCCCAGCTCGAGAGCGGCGTCACGAATACGCTCGGCAACCTTCTTCATGTTGCTGTAGGAGCCGATGAACATGGAGAAGTTGGCCGCCTCGGCAGCGTGGGAGCTGAGGGTCCAGCTGACACCGGCCTCGTGGAAGACCTTGGCGTAACCCATCAGGCCGTCGATGTGCGGCTCGGCAAAGAAGTCGGCAGAGGGGGTGATCAGCAGGACATCCGCGCCTTTCTGATCCAGCGGAATCTTTACCGGCAGACCGGTATCTTCCTCGATCTCCTCTTCGAACTCCTCGAGAGTGGCAGCCAGCGCCGGACCAGGCAGGCCGAGGTTGTTACCCACGGTCTGAACCTTGCCCAGAATTTCGTTACAGTACTTCTGGCCGTGACCGACGTGATCCATGATTTCGCGTGCAGCCATGGAGATCTCGGCGGTATCGATGCCGTAGGGGCAGAAGACGGAGCAGCGACGGCACTGAGAGCACTGGTGGAAGTAGCTATACCACTCATCCAGTACCTCGCGGGTCATGTCGCGGGCGCCGACCAGTTTCGGGAAGTATTTACCCGCAAAGGTGAAGTAGCGGCGATAGACGCTACGCAGCAGATCCTGACGAGCGACCGGCATGTTTTTCGGGTCGCTGGTACCCTGGAAGTAGTGACACTTGTCGGTACAGGAACCGCACTTGACGCAGCTGTCCAGGTACACGCGCAGTCCGCGGTACTTGCTCAGCAGGTCACCCATCTTATCGACGGCTTTCTCTTCCCAGTTATCGACCAGCTCACCGGGGAAGCCCAATTGCTCCTGGTGATTTGGCTTGGCGATAAACGGGCTCAGATGCGCGGTTGCATCAGGTACGAGTGCATTGGGAACAGCAGGGTATTCCCGGAATTCTGGTGTCTGAAAATCGGCCACGCGATTATCCTCGTTCTTTGTCCAATTTCGCCTTAATTACTTGTCGAGCTCTGCAGCCCAGGCAGCCAGGTGACGCTTCTCACGCGGATTGTCGACCTGATTACGTGACGGGCTGAAGAACACGCCGGGAGCATGCAGCAGCTTACTGAGCGGAAAGATGATCATCAGCACAGCAACAAGCAGCAGGTGAATCATCAACAGCGGGTCGCTGGGCAGAGCCAGTTCGCTGAAGTTGAAGCTCATCCAGTTCTGGAAGAATACCTTCACAGAAACGATGTCGGTGTGCTTGACGAACTTCATCGACAGACCGCTCAGACCGATACCTACCAGCAGGGCCAGGATCAGGTGATCGGAGGGGTTGGTAATATAGCGAATACGCTCTACCACGATACGGCGGCCCCACAGACCGAGCAGACCACCAACCATGGCCAGACCGGCATAAATACCGAAGGGTTGCATGAAGGTCAGGATAGGACCGACATCCATGAAATAACGGGCGTGGCGAATAAGTACGAGCGCCAGGCCAATATGGAACATGTAACCGAAGAGCCAAATCCACTTGTTACCCTTGAAAAGGCTTTCGAAGAAGGCAACTTCACGGAACATGCGAAACACCACGCCACCACGGGTCGTTGGAGCGGGTGTAGTAGGAATCTTTAGCGGTGCAGGCGTGGTCCAGTATTGGCGGATCTTATAACCAAGACCGGCAATCAGCAGCACAGTCGCTACATAAAAAAGGAGTGCATACAGCACTGACATTTATCGACCCTCCGAGCTACGGAATTAAGTTAAGAAGGGGAGGAGCAAAACCTCCTCCCCAACAGAACGGCTTAGATGCAGCCGGTCGGCTTGGGCAGACCAGCAATCTTACAAGCCTGCTTAGCAGGACCGTAAGGGAACAGCTCGTACAGGTACTTGCTGTTGCCTTTCTCTTTGCCCAGCTTCTTGCCGATAGCTTTGGTCAGAACGCGTACAGCAGGAGCGATCTGATACTCGTCGTAGTACTCACGCAGGAACTCGATAACTTCCCAGTGAGACTCGGTCATCTCAACGTTCTCGGACTTAGCCAGCTCTTCACCAACGTCTTTGTCCCACTGGCTCAGATCGATCAGGTAACCTTCCTCATCGACTTCCAGATCACGACCATTAACAGTCATAGTAGCCATATCAATATCTCCTCGTAGAGTTTTACAGTCGGCTAGAATTTACAGCCAGGCTTGAACCTTGTCATTTTCAGTTGCAAGGTCAACAAAGCCTGCATAATCAACCACTTTAATGCCGTCCATCACTTTATCGGCAATACCACGGGCTTCCAGATCGGGGCCCAGGGCGTAGATGGTGGTTTTACCCATGGCGCCTTTTACCTTGTCGGCAAGAGCGGAGCCTTTCAGCGCGCCATATACACCGTCTTCGATCAACAGTACCGCACTGCCATCGGCAGCATGCTCCAGGCAGGAGACGAGGCTGTTCTTTTCGAAGGGTGATTTATTTACTGTGTGCAACAACATCTTAACTACCCCCTTAGAAACTCAGAACCACGTCCTGCTCTTCCATCAGAGCAGCGATCTCGTCTTTGTTGACCAGAATGATTGAATCCTTCTCGGCCCAATCATCGTCCTCGTCCTCGTAGGTGAGGGGCATGAGGTCGTCAACAGTCAGACCACGCTCTTCCAGAGACTCCTTGGATACGTACATTTTGGTTACTTCGTAGTCGCCCAGAGCGGAGTAGGTGGGTGAGAAGTTTTTGTTCTCGATACCCTTGGTGTCCTGACCTTTAGCGATCTGGAATACACCATCATCCATAAACAGCAGCTGTACGTCCTGCTCGAAAGCCGCACCGATCAGCACAACTTCCAGTGACTCCAGGGCGTAGATAGTGCCGTACGGAGCCTTGCGGTTCACGTACAGGAATTTCTTTGTACCTTCACTCATCTCATCTTCCCCTTAGTCACCAAACACAACCAGTCGATCGGACTGAATACCGCCCTCGATCAACTGACCCAGACCGGAAATACGGAAGCCGTCAGCGATGTTGTCTGCATCCTTACCGTTACGCTGGGCCTCGTCGGCATCGGCGATGCCGCGGCGCTGGGCCGCGGCAACACAGACGACGAGATCCAGGTCGTGCTCTTTAGCAAGGTCGCTCCAGCGCTGGATGACATTGCGGTCATCCTGCGGAGGAGTGGTCAGACGGGTCGCGTTGTTCACACCGTCGTGGTAGAAGAAGACACGAAAGATTTCGTGACCCTTCTCCAGGGCGGCTTTAGTGAA
Source organism: Ectothiorhodospiraceae bacterium (assembly GCA_041641735.1). Classification (GTDB taxonomy): domain Bacteria; phylum Pseudomonadota; class Gammaproteobacteria; order Thiohalomonadales; family Thiohalomonadaceae; genus JAPHTQ01. The sequence goes on along the minus strand of JBEPXU010000030.1, from coordinate 2,470 downwards.
CTGGTACGCCGTATCAGACGACTGGTGCTGATAAGGGCCTTCATTAACCTGAATAGTAAACTTCATCTTCTCAATTACCTCTTCTTAGAAGCGGATGTGAGCGGATGCGTTCAGGTTCACACGACCACCACGCCAGTTGTCGATGTGGTACTTGGTGAACGGCAGTCCGGTTTTCTCGAAGAACTGCGGCCAACCAATACGCTCAACCCAGTCACCCATACGCTCCCAGTCTTTACCGTCTTCCTTGTAAACCGCCAGGATGTTCTTGACGATTTCGGAAACCTCGGGCCAGCGAGGCGGATTGTTCGGGATGCCAGCGGCAACCAGCTTGTGGAACATCGGCTTGGAACGGGCGTTGGAGTGCTTACCACCAACCCAAATAGCCAGCTTGGAGTGCTCCGGATCGTTGATCTGCATGGGCGGGCAGGGCGGGAAGCAGGCACCACAGCAGATGCACTTCTTCTCGTCGACCTCGAGGGTCGGCTTGCCGTTAACCATGGCAGGACGAATCGCAGCTACCGGGCAGCGAGCAACAACAGTCGGACGCTCACACGCGTTACCAACCAGGTCGTGGTTGATCTTCGGCGGCTTGGTGTGCTGGATGTTGATCGCGATATCACCCTGACCACCGCAGTTGATCTGGCAGCAGGAAGTGGTGATGTGAACGCGGTTCGGCATGTCTTCCTTAACGAACTCTTCGTGCAGTTCGTCCATCAGCGCCTTAACAACACCGGATGCGTCAGTACCCGGGATGTCGCAGTGCAGCCAGCCCTGGGTGTGAGAGATCATGGTGACGGAAGGACCGGTACCACCAACAGGGAAGCCTTCAGCGGTCAGCTTCTCAACCAGCGGTGCAACCTTGGACTCTTCGCTGACCATGAACTCAATGTTGGAACGCATGGTGAAGCGAACGTGGCCTTCTGCGAACTCATCGGCGATGTCACACAGCTTGCGGATGGTGTAGACGTCCATCTGGCGCTGGGTACCAGCGCGAACGGTCCAAACCTCATCACCGCTTTTGGCAACGTGACGCAGAACACCAGGACGCGGGCGATCGTGATAGCTCCACTGGCCGAAATTCTTCTTCAGCACAGGGTGCATGAACGGAAACGGATCCGGTACACCGCTCTCGATAGGCATACGAGGTGCAGACATATTTACCTCCAACTCTAGGTTAAATAGTTATTACGGGACCGCTGTAATCAGCAGGTCCCGCATGAATCAATCGAATTAGGCCTGGGCCTTACGCTCGAACCACTTCTGTGCTTCCTCGTCCCAACCGTCGGTACGGATGTAGGAGTTGGAACGCGGGCTGGCGATCATGTTCGGGTCAACTTCAAGGCCGATGCCCTCGAGGAAGTTAACCAGACCGATACGCTCGATCATCTCACCGGTACGCTCGTGCTCGAGTGCGTTCTCGGCGAAGAAGTCGATAACCTCACCGGCCAGCTCTTCGATGGCCTCGTAATCGTCGTCGTCTTCCATCTTCATGAACGGAACGATAACGGTACCCATCAGGTCACCGATCTTCAGGGTACGCTTACCACCGATAAGGATGGATACGCCCTTGTCGTCGCCGGGGGACAGCGCCTTGTTCATAACGTTCAGGCAGTGCATGCAACGTACGCAGCCCTTGTTGTCGACGTCGAGGGTGTCGTCGTCGTTCAGGGACAGGGCGTTGGTCGGGCAGCGGCTGATAACGTTGTCAACAACGTACTTGCGGCCTTTGTCTGCAACGAAAGCCTTAACTTCGTCCTGGTCGACTTTCATCTCATCGCGCCAGGTACCGATCACGGAGAAGTCGGCACGGTGGATGGAGTTCATGCAGTCGTTGGCACAGCCGGAGACCTTGAACTTCATCTTGTAGGGCAGAGCCGGACGGTGCATGTCGTCGAGGAAGGCGTTAACCAGAGTGCGGTGAATCTTCTGCTCGTCGGCACAGGACTGCTCACAGCGAGCGGCACCTACGCAGGACATACCGGTACGGACAGCCGGGCCGGCGCCGACAAGGTCAAAGCCCATCTCGTTCAGCTCGTCAAAGGCGGGCTGTACGTTATCGGTGGTGCAGCCCTGGAACATGATGTCGCCGGACTGACCGTGGAACGCGATGAGGCCGGAACCGTACTTTTCCCAGATGTCGCAGAACTTGCGCAGGGTAGCGGTATCGTAGTGCATACCAGCCGGGGGCATGATACGCAGGGTGTGGAACTCGGCTGCTGCCGGGAACAGGGGCTTCTTGTCGTCGCCCATCAGTTCGGTGAAGCGGGGGATAACACCGCCGCCGTAACCGACAACGCCCACGGTACCGCCCTTCCAGTAACCCTTCTTGGTCTGGTAAGAGGTTTCCAGCTGACCCATCAGGTCAACCATCATGTCGTTGTCGTTAGCCAGACGCTTGAGGCCGGTAACAAAGCTCGGCCACGGGCCGTTCTCCAGCTGGTCAAGGTTCGGTGTGTCGTGCATTTTCTTA
>JBEPXU010000029.1:8762-13051 GCA_041641735.1 Ectothiorhodospiraceae bacterium | reverse complement strand
GACTTTCACCAGCGCAAGCCAGGCACTGGCGCGCGCCGAACAGGCCTGCTACGTAGCCAAGAGCCGGGGTGGAAATGCGGTGCACGGCTATAATCAGGAAGATGGCATCCTGCAGCACCTGCATGAAGATATGCACTGGACCCAGCCGTTTAAACAGGCACTGAACCACAACGAATTCTACCTTGCTTTCCAGCCGATCCTTGATGTCAAAAAGAGGGTTATCAGCCACTATGAGGCGCTGATCCGCATGCCTGAAAGGCTTGGCGGGGGAACGCAATCCGCAAGCTTCATGCTTGCCGCCGAGCGGCTAGGCATGGCCCAGCAGATTGATCTTTGGGTTGTGAATAACGCCATCGACTACTTGGCGGAACATCGGGACATTTCACTGGCGATCAACCTTTCCAGTCATGCCTTCCAAAAGCGGGAACTGGTCTCTACGCTAAAAGAGAGACTGCGCACTAACCATATTGATCCTGCGCGACTTATCTTCGAGCTCACCGAGACTGCAGCGATTATCAGCTTTCCCCATACCCGGCGAATGGTTGATGAGCTTCGGGAACTGGGCTGCCGCTTTGCCCTGGACGACTTCGGTTCCGGTTTCAGCACCTACCACTACATCAAGCATTTCCCTATCGACATCCTCAAAATTGATGGTTCCTTCATCACCAACCTGCTGCATGACAAAAAAGATCGGGCAATAGTCCAGTCCATGATCGAAATCGCACACAACCTGGGCAAAGAGGTCGTGGCCGAATTTATCGAGAACGCCGAGACCCTCAAGCTATTGACCCAGATGGGTATCGATCATGCCCAGGGCTACTATATCGGTATACCTCAACCCTTCAGCCCGACCCCATCCAGTGATTGACATCGACTGCGATACCCGGCCCCATCTGCCATCACAGAAATCATCGTAATAAAAAAGGGACACTGAGCCCCTTTCCTTTATCACCGTTTCATTATTGCCGTCACCATTCAGTCCTGTGACTGACAGGTGTGCATCAGCTTCTTGATACGAATACCGAGTACGACAAAGACAATAATGGAACCGATCACGGAGGCAATAGCGCCAATTGCAGTGGCATCCATAATAATTACTCTTATATTGCTGTGGATAGAGGGTGTGGTGCCCGAAGGCGCGCTGCAATTTATAGGAATGAGTAAAACAAGTAAACCTTTTATTTCTTATGGAATTCGGTGGACCACTGCCCAGCGAGGCTACTTCTCATCAAGTTGCAGCCCTTTAAGCGCCCGGGAAATGGCAATCTGTTCGCCTTGATAGAAAAACCGTATTTCGCGTGAGTGTCCCTGCAGGCAGGCATCGGATTCAGCAAAGGCCTGAAGAAAACTCTCCCGAATCCCGGGCGAGTAATAGGCCCACTGTTTGCGTAGTCGCACACTCAGCACACCCGGCGCCTCACTGATCTCGGCAATCTCACGCGCTTTGGCGCGGATCTTCTTTGCCATTTCCTGATCACAGATCAACGGCTCTGTTGAGTTTTCCGCTACCTGTGGTGCAGGCTCCGGTCGTGATGCTTGCGTCCTTGGCACTGGCTGCGGGCTCTGGTGATTTTCAGCGGCCGGGCTTTTCTCCCGACCAGCATCATCCATCAGGGTATGTCGCAGCTCCCGGTAATAGGTACTGTCGATAAATTGAAACCCCAGTAATACACCAATGATGAAGAAGGCAGCGATTAAGGCTATCGGGAGTCCCTTCTTGCCAAGTGCAGGGGCACCGCAGTGAGGGCAAACCTCCGCCCCATCGGGAATCGATAAACCACACTGATTACACTTTACCTCTGACATAACAGGATGTCCGCTATCACCATTAATTACATCACCATTCACCCAAGAGGGGAGAGATCATTAGCCTGGGGGGAGCTGGCTTTTCGCCACAGACTCAGGCAACCCGGATACGCACGACTGTCATCACTTCCATGGACATACCTGCCACAGAGAGTGAATCAGGGTAGTAGGTAAGATTGACCCGCTGCCCCTGAAGGTCCCGGTAGTGCTGGTTTCGCTTGTAGCGAAAGGGGGCCTCGCAGCCCTCGATCATCAAGGTGTTGATGACCCACTCCCCTTGCTCACGCTGGACGTGGGAGGCGACCTTCCGATTCTCCGAGTGGACAAGTTTCCGGTGCTGCTTAAGCAGCTTATCAGGATCCGATGACATGCTTAGTCAAATACCTTAAACAGCTGATATCCAAGATCGCCACACAGGCTACTTGTCCCACATGACCGGCACCTCATCCTTCAGTGCGGCCTCCATAAGCTCCATCAGGGGCATGGCGCGGTGCGACAAACTCACAGCAGGCTCATCCTCATCACCCTTCGGTGGAGCGGTGTCCGGCGGCTCTGCCTGGGCCAGCGTGGCTTTTAGTTTGCCCAGTGCGGCGGGGATATCCTCTGGCATTAATGCCCCCGGGACTGTTCCGCTGTGGCCCATCATCTTCAGCAGGCGCACCGCCACATCACCGAACATCGTGATATTTGCATAGGCCTTGGAGCGAAACGTCACCAACATGGAAATCCCCCGGCAGTTAAACAGGCCTGCAGTGTATCAATGATAGCCCCACAGCGTCACTGACTGCGGCAAATAGCATGTCCAGCCTGTCTTGGCCACATACGCTGCATCCAGGCCCCCACTCCTACCTCTGCCGTTCACCTCTCCTGCGTTCTGGCTCAGAAGTAGTAATCGATCGAGGCGTAAAAGGCCGAAAAATCCGCCTCATAGATATCGCCGTTGCGGTCGATATCGCCATTCGAGGCAAGATACTCAAGATAGATCCAGCCCGGTCCATAGCCGTAGCGTGCACCGAACGCATGTGCCCAAACCGTATCCGCCGGATTTCCCGTGGTATCGGTTTCCGCCAGCGAACTGTCCAGGTAGTAGAGCCAGTCGCCCGCGTTATATCCCAGTTCCAGGGCGGCACGCCAGTTCTTGATATTGTTCGCGACATTGGGTACATCACGTTTGACACGTATCAGTTGTGCCTTGGCATTGAGTTGATCGAAGTCACCGCTATAGTGGAGGTTCAGTGCGCTGTGCGAGCCATCGACCGCCGCATCCTCGGGGTTGGGACCGGCATAAGGGGTAAGGTCCTGCAGACCGCCGAACTGTGCAGAGATGCCCACGCTCTGATCCGGTGACATCTTAAAGTCTATATTGCCCACTGCCGTGTGTACCTTGCGATAGGTGGTGGAGCTGCCCCAGTGGCCGTTGTCATCAGTACTGTCGGTGCTGGTCTCACCCCAGTCATCGGCATGGTAATAGGCAAGGCCATAGCTGATAGCATCACTCTGACCGCTTAACTTCACCCCGACATCCATCTGGTCACCGTAGCCGCCAAGAAGCAGATCGCCGGGCCAAAAATTCACCGTTTTCCAACCAAACGGCACCTGGCTTTTCCCTATCTTAAGCTGACTCGACTCGTTAAAGCGGTAACCGACCCAGGCCTTGTGCACGGTAAAGCTATCACCTGTAGAGTTATTCTCTGGATCGGTAAAACTGCCCGGGCCGAAACGGGTCTCAGAAGAGAAACTCCACGGCCTCCCCTTTTGTTCATCATCGACATAGAGGATAAAGGCCTCGTCGGCAACATCACCGTTGGTTTCCCGGTCAAGGTCACTGTTGTACGGCCCGGAGGTAAAGTCCGAGTCGGTCACCATTCGGTAGTTGAACCAGACACCGCCACTGATTGCCGGCGATGCGGATGCCTGCACCGCGGTTAACAACGCCGTTGCAGCAAAAATCCATGTCATACGTAAAGTGCTACCACTCATTCCAGTCGCCTCCTAAAGATTGCTCATCGCAAACGTACAAACTCAAAACGTCCTGTATAAAAGTACGCCCTATACACCCTACATGCTGTGTCAATCGTTGCTCGAGGATTCATCTATGCTTAGGATAGTTATGTGCGGACATCCTGTCGGGAAGTTACCCTGCACTTTTCGCCTGTAGTTACCCTCTGTCTCGAGTGTCCGGTAACCGGATAAAAAAGAGCCAGGACAATGAAGCAACGCCCCATCATCTGTCCTTATTGAGCTCACCTCCTTATCAAGCATAGTTGATATCCCCCGTAGGTGAAGCGAATAACCACTGACAACTAAAACCCTTACGGCAAAGAGCGAAACCCGTCACCCTTCCCGGTATGGATAACAACAATCATCAGTGCCTGTTTCAGAACCGATTCACGTAAGGAGCAAAGGGGCTTGCTGGCATCTTTTGCCGCATCATCTATACATGTCGATAGAATCACTATGCGTAATAAGGAGGTACACGATCA
>JBEPXU010000029.1:0-8752 GCA_041641735.1 Ectothiorhodospiraceae bacterium | reverse complement strand
AGAAACCATGGAGGTAATGGGGCATGTGGGGGAAGCACTGGACGCCGCCCTGCTGGCGCGAGACAGCGCCACCCACGACCATTCCAACCGCGTTATTCAGCTCGCCAACGAACTCGGTTGCGCATGTGGACTCTCTGCTCACGAACTGGAATTACTGGAGGCCTGCTCCCGCTTCCACGACATTGGCAAGATCGGTATCCCGGATACCATTTTGCATAAACCAGGGAAACTCAGTCGCGACGAATATGACACCATCAAGCGGCATACAACCATGGGCAGTGCCATCATCCGCCGGATTAACGCACCCGACATCGAGACACTCGCCAGAATAGTCGAACACCACCATGAACGCTTTGACGGCAAAGGCTACCCCGCCGGCCTTGCAGGAGAAGCTATTCCCCTGCTCTCACGGATTGTCAGTATCGTCGACAGCTTCGATGCGATGACGTCCTATCGTCACTATCATGCTGCCCGCCCCTGTGAATTCGCCCTGGAGACCATCGCCCGCGAACAGGGGGCGCAGTTCGACCCCGAGCTTTGCGATCAATTTCTCAATATCGCAGAGGAGGTTATAGAGGATAAAAAAGCCTGAGCGGTTAAGATGACACGGCAACGCCAGGCAGGTCATGAACGCAACAAACCGCGCATCGTCTCCAGCAGCTGCTCCATGACCACCGGTTTTTGCACCACCGCATCCATTCCTGCCTCACGATAGAGGCGTTTCTCGTCATTCATGACACTGGCTGTCAGACCGATGATGGGCGTTTTGGCCACTGCAGGTCGTTGGTCTGAGCGGATCGTGCGGGTTGCCTCCACACCATCCAGTACGGGCATATGCACATCCATCAGGACCAGATCAAACTCTGACTCCTGCAGGCACTCAATGGCCATACGGCCATCTTCCACCTCAACCACATCATAACCACGCTGGCTCAGCATTGTTCGTACAACCAGACGATTGATCGCATCATCGTCCACCAGGAGCAAGCGAAGTGCGCAATCGATTGAGAGATGTTCTCCCTTACACGCTTCAGAATTCACCGAGGTGGCCACGGGGAGTACCAGTTCGAGATGAAAACGGCTTCCCTTCCCGGGCACGGACTCAGCACCAAGCGTTCCACCCATTACCGTGACAAGGTGCCGGCTAATCGCCAACCCCAAACCCACACCCCGGTTATTGATACGCTCAGGGTTAACCTGCTCGAAGGGCTCGAAGATCTGGTTTAACTTCTCCTGCGGGATACCGCTGCCGGAGTCCTCCACCTCGATTAACATTCTGAAGTGACCGTCATCCGTCTGCTCCCCGCCAATGAGAAGCCTGACCTCCCCCCGTGTCGTAAATTTAGCCGCATTGCTTACCAGGTTACAGACAACCTGAGTCAAACGGGGCGCATCACCGACCAGTCGTTTGGGTAGAAAACTGCTCACCTCGGTGGTGTAACTCACTTCACCCTCTTCAAACAGCGGCTCAGTTACAAACTGTATATCCATCAGCCAGTCAAAGGTGGTGAAAGGCTGCGCCTCAATTTCCAGCTTGCCGGACTCAATCCGTGAGATATCCAGCAGGTCATCGATCAGTACCAGCAAGTTCTTTCCCGAGCGCTGAATCGCATCGAGATAAAGAGACTGCTCATGATCAAGGTCTGTTTCCCGCATGACCTGCACCATTCCCAGCACGCCATTCATCGGTGTCCGGATCTCGTGACTCATATTGGCAAGAAACAGGGTTTTCGCCTGGTTCGCCTTTCGTGCCTCAGCCAGGGCACCATCAAGCTCAGTGACACTTCGTTGCAGTTTTTTGTTCTTCTCACCCAACTCGGATTCGTAACGCACCAGCTGCAGGGTATAGGTACGTGCAAGCAGACCGATAACAAACATCCCTACAACCCCTGTCAGCAAGGTTCTGTCTGAGAGTTGAAGGTCGAAAACCGCGGCACTGACCACGACAATCAGCACGCACAGGCTGGTCACCAGGATGCCGGCCCGGTCACTCAGAAGAATGAAGGTGACGTAGATGGCAAAGTAGAACCAGATCAGGCGAAAACCATCACTGGTGACATTAATAAGCGCCGAGCTAAAACAGAGTATCGAGGCGGCAATAAAGGCAACAACGACAAAGCGGAACCAGCTGCGGGAGCGGCGCAACAGCAGGATGAAGCCGAAACTGATAAACGCGTAGACGTAATCGACGATAGAGTGGAAACGTCCGATTTCATTGATACCGAATTCATGCAACAGCGCAAACAACAGTGACACGCCGGTAGCAACATAGAGCGCAAAATTCAGGATGGTTATCCTGAACTCTGTTCCGGCATCCCCGAGGTCCGTACCCGAAGGAAATGAATGCGGTGTATCTGGCGCCATGTAAGCCACTACCAGGTCATTAAACTAAACACACAGCCTGCCTATCCGTGCTGAACCTGATAGGTGCGCGCCGATATGAGCTGTTTCGACTGATTCTACCCCCAGGCCCGACCTCATGCACACTACTTTGACAATACCACGCATCCCTGCTGCGTATGCACTATCGCCCCAACTCCATTTTCTTGCAACATCCCCCCATAGACACTGTATACCCGAAGATCGGAATCGGTTCACATTTAGGCAAACATGCGAACTTCCCCCCTATCAACCGATTGTTTGTCTACGGCAAAGCAGGTAACTTTGCTATCGTTTATAAGCGCCGTGCGAAACACGGGCTTTGTATAGATAATAATTCACAATGGAGTGACAACGATGAAACACCTCACCCGAATACCCCTTTTCCTGGCCATGCTCTTTGCTTCCAGCCTTGCTACAGCAGCCTCAAGCAGCGCCATCGACAGTTTGATGGAGCTCTCCGGCCTCAACAAGCAGGTTGCTGACATTCCGGCTGGAGTCGCTGGTGGTGTCAAGTCCGCAGTGCAACAAGGCGCTCCGCTTACAGAGGATCAGTATGCCAAGGTCGAGAAGGCCACACTTCAGGCCTTCCAGCCTGAAAAAATCACCGGTGCGATTTCCGATAAACTGGAGAGCACACTCAGTGAGAAAGAGGTCCAAAAGCTGCTTTCCTGGTACCAGTCGGATCTGGGCAAGAAGATTACCGAGGCTGAAAAGGCCGCCTCCAATCCAGCAGCCTATCAGGAGATGATCAGTCAGGCCCAAACACTGCTGGCCGATAAAGAGGGGGTCAAAATGGCCCAGCGCATCGACAACCTTGTCAATGCCAGCGAAATGTCACTCGACTTTCAGAAAAACACCGCTGTCGCGGTTTATGCCTCTTTGGTCAAAGCCGCAAAGCCCAACAAACCCGTTGATATTGACGCGTTTAAGCAACAAATGGCTCAGGATGAGCCGAAAATGAGACAGCAAATAAAGCAGTTTGTCACTCTCTCCTTCGTTTATACCTATAAGGATATCGAAGCCACCGAGATGGAGCAGTATCTGAGCTTCCTAGAGCAGCCTGCGACAAAGAAATTCAATGACAATGCGATCAACGCCATGCAGGCGCAACTCAATGACTCGGTCAAAACCCTGGTCGATTCATTGGGTCCTCTTCTCACTGCAAAGCGCTGATAGTACGCCGGCGGCGCATTACCGTGACAGGGAGGTCCGGTATGCCCTGCTCTTTTCAGCGTTAGCATGAGACACTGTCCACCCGCCATAAAAGAGCCGGCCCCTACGCACGCACTTACTGCTGGAGAATGCAGTCAATCCGCTCCAGAAGATACTCCGGCTCAAACGGTTTGGTGATGTAGTCGACGGCTCCCCGTTTTACCGCCTTGAGCACATCTATCGCATCGTCACGACCCGTCATCATCACCACGGGGATCCCTTTCATCCCGACATCTTTGTTGAGTTCGTCCAGAAACTCATACCCCCCCATTACCGGCATAATAATATCCAGCAATATCAGGTCCGGCCTATAGCCCCCCTGCAGCAAATCCATCGCCTCATGACCGTTTAACGCATGCCTATATTCGTAACCCGCACCTCCCACCATGCGCGCCACCATTTTTGCTATGCTTTTCTGATCCTCTACTAGCAATATATTTTTTTTCGTCACCGCATCCATCCTCCATCGCTGTACATCATCTGCTTGCTCGATCACGGCTTTGCATTCCTGCGCCCCTGTTGCCCGTCTCAATCTTTTAACGCTTCATCCTTCCATCCTGTTCCAGGCATCCAGTGCAGCAACCTTGTAGGCCTCGGCCAGTGTCGGATAATTGAAAATATTATAGAGAAAGTAGTCCAGCGTCCCGCCCAGGACATAGACCGCCTGACCGATATGAATAAGTTCGGTCGCCCCCTCGCCCAGAATATGCACACCGAGAAGCTTGCGATCTTCAAGTGAGATCAGCAGTTTCAGGAGCCCCTGTTCAAGCCCCATAATTTGACCCCGGGCTGTCTCACGCAGACGTGCGACACCGGTCTCGTATGCTACCCCCTGCTCCATCAAATGCTGCTCGGTCATCCCGACCATACTCATCTCCGGCACAGCGTATATGCCAAAGGGGAAACTTTTCAGGCTACTCGATATATGGCAACCAAAGGCATGGCAGGCAGCCAGGCGACCTTGCTCCATCGATGTCGAGGCCAGACTGGGAAACCCGATAATATCCCCGGCTGCATAGATATGCGGCTGTGAGGTCTGAAAGTTTTCGTTGACTGTAATAAGGTGCCGTTCGTTTTGATCCACGCCCGCCAACTCTGGCTTTAACGCATTGGTGCTGCCCGCACGCCCGGCGGCAAACAGCACCACATCCGAGCGGATTTGCTTGCCGCTAGCAAGCTGTGTGACAACCTGCTCACCGACCTTTTGCACCGACTCGACACGCTCACCCAACCGCATGACCATGCCCCGCTCCCGTAATAGATGCATCAGCTCATCGATGATTTCCGCATCCATGAAACCAAGCATCTGCGCCCGCCCATCCACCAGCGTCACTTCGATATCCATGGCGCTGAAGATGGCCGCATACTCGATTCCGATGACACCGGCTCCGACCACCGTCAGCGATCGGGGAAGTTTATCGAGTTGCAGAATGTCGTCACTGTCTATGATCTGTTTACCATCAAAGGGAATATCATTCGGCCTGACCGGATGGGTTCCGGTACTGATCAGAAATTTCTCTGCTGTGAGGGTGCTGACCTCCCCCTGCGGGTCGGTAACCAGTACGCTATTTGGATCGACAAATTCTGCCCGGCCATTAACAACATGCACACCATTGCGAATTAACTGATGTTTCAAGACATCCACCTCACGCCGAATGGTGGTAGTGAGCTGCTGCTTGAGATCATCCATGGTCAGGTCAGCCTTTAGGCGATAGCCCTCCCCATAAAGACCCCGCTGTCCATATCCGCTGAGATAGAGCACCGCCTCACGCAAGGTCTTACTCGGGATAGTACCGGTATGCAGGCAAACGCCCCCCACGGTTGTCTGTCGCTCGATAATGGCCACATCATGCCCCAGCTTGGCTGCCTGGATTGCCGCCCGTTGTCCCGCCGGACCCGAACCTACCACAATAAAGTCGTAATCCATGCGTTACTTCTCTCCCAAGTCGTTCGGTACAGTCATCCAAGCATAGAACACTCTTGCGCACGTAGCCGTCCGTCGCTTGCGCCCACCACCACCCTCTTAAACTAAAAACATGAACTACATCACGCTTTTTACTACTCGCTACTGTTAGCTTTCCGAAGTATCTGTTGGAATCTCTACCGTGACCCCCGGAACAGGAATGTATCAAGTGCTTCAGGGGTGAGGTTGGATGCCGCATCGAAATATAAAAACAACATCGTTTCCACAAGGAACCAGAGTTCTCCAGATCCCATACCCGGGTGCCTCCCTGCATAACCTCGCGCTATGCCGGATGGGATGCGCCCGTTACCTGGCTGTGCTGCTTAAGCGGGAGGAGGAGTAATGGCGGAAAACGATGAAAATAGTGTTCTGATCGACTGTGAGACCGGCCGAGAACTTGGCTGCAACACCTTTTGTTGCCGTCTGCTGGTCCAGCTTAAACCACACGAAAGGGAAGAGCGCTCAGACGGGCTCCCGGCCAAAGGCTACGTTGACAAAAACGAGCACGGCCTCTGTGTGCATATGGACACCGAGACCTGGCGCTGCAACATCTGGGACAAACGTCCAGAGACCTGTCGCGAGTACACCTGTAATGACGACTTCAAACTACAGATTGTACTCAGGGAAGGTTTTACGAACATTGTCGATTTAGTCAAAAAAACATCGACCGCGTATATCCCGCAGGAAACCTATATCAGCATCCCTCCACTCCCCTCCGCAAGCGGCGCCGAATGAGTCAAACAATGCAATAATATTCATTGCCCGTCAGGATGATAATGCTCCGAACAGTGAAGCGTATAACCTGAACGCTAGGCCGGCATAAAGACTTCGTCCTGCAAAACCGGCTCCTTCGCACACTTCGCGACGGCCATCGCTGCACATTCCGGATCAAACATGGTAAAAAGTGCGCCAGCCAAACAAACGGAGTCATCACGTGGGCCTGAGCCTGTACCGAAGCATTCTCTCTTTTCTCCTTCCCGCGGGAGCCATCACCATTGCCCTGCTCATCGCCGCCTCCCGGACGGATTTCTCCCGTCTGCTCACCTCGGTGATGCCGATCTACCCCTATGCCGTATTTACCATTGCGCTTCTGCTTGGCTGGCGTTTCGATCGCAGCCGTCTGGTGTTCGCAACCGTCATTATCGCCACCGCAAGCTGGCTGTTACTGCACTATACCCGCTACCCCGACGCGACCGGACGCATCATTGGCGATGCGGTAAAGACCTTGCTACCCCTTAATCTGGCCCTCATTGCCCTACTCAAGGAGCGAGGCATCTTTACCTGGCATGGCATGTTTCGCTGGGCAGTGATCGGTGCCCAACCGCTTGCCGTGTGGCTGCTGTTCCACAACCACCAATATTACTGGCTGGGTATCTTCGACACCCCCCTTATCCCGCTTGAACTGACTGAGGAGTTCGGCATCAAGCAACCAGCGCTGATCGCGCTGCTCATTGCTCTAGGTATCACCGGGTATCAGGCATTTCGTCATCGGAACACCATGGAGAACAGCCTGTTCTGGGCCGTTCTGCTCTCCGGTTATGCCCTGCTTGCGACAGATAGCCTGTCACTGCGTCTCAGTCTCCTGGCCAGCACGGTGCTCATCCTCATCGTTGCGGTAGTCGAACTCTCCTACAGTATGGCGTTTCGCGACGAATTGACCGGCCTTCGTGGCCGGCGCGCCCTGAATCAAGCGCTGCTTAAGCTTGGCGGGCGCTACACCATCGCCATGCTCGATGTCGACCACTTCAAGAAATTCAACGACCGATACGGTCACGATGTTGGTGATGAGGTACTCCGTATGGTCGCAGCGAAAATGATGCAGGTTACCGGCGGAGGCAAATCCTATCGCTACGGCGGTGAGGAGTTTACGGTCGTTTTCCCCGGCAAACGTGTTGAGGAGGCACTCCCCCACCTTGAACAACTTCGCGAGGCGATTGCATCGGCCGATTTCACCGTGCGCAACCCCAAGCGCCCGAAAAACAAACCCGAAAAATCTACGGCAAAGAGCACACAGACTGTCCAAATCACAATCAGTATCGGAGCGGCGGAGCGAGAGGGGGATGCCCGTGCGCCGCAGGATGTCATCAAAGCCGCTGACAAGGCACTGTACCGGGCTAAAAAGGCAGGGAGAAACCGTGTTGCCAAGTAAATCCGTTACAACGTAGACGGTATTCCGGCCGCTATATCGCTGTTTTTTTAACTTGTGAATTCGGTCTCAACAGCCAGCGCATCCTGGCGGGATAATCCCCTTATTACCAACGTTAGGATAGGAATCATGAAGATAAAGCATCTTTTACTACTTGGGGCTTTAAGCCTCGCGGGCGTTGCCCATGCGGATGACTCCACACTGAACGCAGCCATCGGCGGCGGTATTGGCGCCGCCGTCGGCAATGAGGTTGGTGGCCGTGAAGGGGCCATCGTTGGCGGAGCCCTGGGAGCCGCTATCGGCACTTCAGGTGATGGCAATCATGAGCGTCGTCGTGTTGAGTCACAACAGAAATACGAGCATCGCTCCGGGGGCAGCAAGCATTGCCCTCCCGGTCTGGCCAAACAGGGACGCTGCTAAATCATAGCATTCCTCATCCTCCCGGGTGGTTCGCCGCCCGGGAGTCACCCACCTCTCCCACCAAAGCTTTCATATAAGATCAAATTATACACCCAGCATTCGAGCACGATGCTTTTGCACCATATAAACAAGATAAAACGAAAGAATGGCTGCAAATAAACACCATACCGAGACAAAGGCATCGCCATAGGCTATTGAGGTCAATACCATCGACAGCGCTACCAGGCTGCCAAAGAGGCGAAGATCTCGCAAACTGGAGGACAACAGCGGCAGCAACACGATAAAGGCATAGAGTGCACTCGCCGGAATAGGAATATTTACCTGTCCGTACGAAGGAGCCTGAATACTGTAAACAATGGAGTGTCCCTCTACGGTCACGGCCATCCACTGCGGATGCAAAAGCAGCATAAAATAGACAAGCCCACCGGACACTGCACCGAAAATAGCGAATGCCATAAACAGCCTGCGACGTCCCCGCTCAGGCTCAAGCAGAAAACTTGCCAGGGGAAACCACCACAGCCAGAGAAAATGGGAAAAGAAATGAAAGCCCATGGCAAAGGGCAATGTTGCCTCGGCGCTGCCTGCATTCAACAGCTGCCACACCCGCCCCTCCATGGCCTGCTGGATTG
>JBEPXU010000028.1:0-13138 GCA_041641735.1 Ectothiorhodospiraceae bacterium | reverse complement strand
CGATAATCTTGATATCG
Organism: Ectothiorhodospiraceae bacterium; assembly: GCA_041641735.1. Lineage (GTDB taxonomy): Bacteria > Pseudomonadota > Gammaproteobacteria > Thiohalomonadales > Thiohalomonadaceae > JAPHTQ01. The sequence goes on along the minus strand of JBEPXU010000028.1, from coordinate 13,121 downwards.
GCATCGGTAATGATGACGCCATCAGCCGTACTCTCGAAAACAGCGGCGGATTGCCTCAGACGAGTCTCCGCTTCTTTTTTGTCAGTAATATCCCAGAAAATACCGAGAATGCCGACGATGCTGCCTTCGCTGTCACGAATCGGGGTTTTTACCGTCTGGATGGTCCCTCTGGTTTTCTCCGATTCATAGGGTTCCTCCAGCTCTTCCATCACCCCATTCTTCATGATGCGGGCATCATCGTGACGGTACTTTAATGCATACTTTTCGCTAAAAAAATCGAAATCGTTCTTACCAACTATCTCCTCAGGATCAATGCCCAGTTCTTCGGCATAATGGCGGTTACATGAGACGTAGTTGAAGTCTCTGTTCTTGAAGAAAATGCTCTGCGGAAGATTGTCGACCAGATTTCGGTATTTATTCTCGCTTTCAACGAGTTCTTCCTCTCTCTCGTGAATGGAGGAAGACATGTTATTAAATGCCCTTGCTAAAGAGTCGAGTTCGTCATGGCTGCTGAACGATATTCGTGTCCCATAATCACCTTTTTGTACGGCACCAACCCCTTCTGTTAATTGCGCCAGCGGGCGTGATATCGTGCGGTTGGCGACGGCGATCCCAATGGGCAGAATGATAATGGCCGATGCCAGCAATACCATGACAACCAACGATTGGGCGTTACCTATTGCAATGTTGACAACGTGCTTCGGAACTGCCGCAAGCAATAGCGCAGTTTGATCTATCAATTCCAGCCTGGATGTTGCCGCGAAGTAGTTCTCCAGATTATGGCGAACGAACGGCATTGGACTGCTTGTCTTGTCCGACTGCGTATCCTCCAGATTGAGCATTTTTGGAGATATCTCTTCAAGTCCGCCAATACGATGCCCGCGTTGAAGGAGTATTGCGAAGTCAACGCCGGTTTTTCTTTTTATCTCATCGACAAACGTCCGTGTTATGAATTTCTTGGTAATAACGTAACCAACAGTGACCTTGCTGCCGTCAGGGTAGTTGCGCTGAATGGAGGCGTGGTGATGCAAAAGTACCCCGTTGTTGTAATGGTTATAATGAGAACCGTCACTGTTTAGCTTGTTCGGGTCAAAAAAGAGAGGAATAGTGTCCGGCAGCGGTGACTCCTTCCACTTGCTCTTGAGCGGGCTGCGGGCACTATAAATGATGGGCTTCCCTTGCTGATAGGAGATATAGCCTCTTGCCTCCTTATTCTTATCCTCTCCATCACTGAAGAAACTGACAAGGGCACCTGTCGCCGCATAGATGGCAATTTCATCAATATTCCCGGACCTGGCCTCCTCCCGAAGCTCTTCTGCCAAACTGCGCTTTTCAGGGTCGAATATGAGAGGCTGATATTTTCTGGGGTCTGAGTACCGGTGGACCATGTTGACTGTCGCAATAATTTCATTGCGGCTTGCGAGCAGATTGGCATGGTCGGTAATAGATTTCTCATTTTCCTGAAGTTGCTCGCTGACCTCGGAAAAGAGGCGCTGAAAGTCATTCCCAGCCTCATTTTGATAAAACTGCTTAATCAATAAGTCCAGGGAGAAACCGACCAGGACGATGACAAGGATGATGGTGGCAAGCAGCAGATAGGTAAGCTTGCTTTTTATGCTAATAACTCTTCTCATGGGTAAAATCAGAATATGGGTTCCACCTGCTCGACATTGTTGCGCGTTACCTGTTGCGATGGGACATGAATGGTCCTGGGCACACGTTTCCCCTTCATAATATCCAATATCGTATTTACAGCCTCCTTGGCACAGGTCGGGTAGGTGAAGCTGGCGCTTTGCTCGCCGTTCCTGATCGCTTCCCGGGCCTCGGGAATATAGTCGATACCAACAGTAGGGATACCCGCGGGATCAATGCCAACCTTCATCAGTGCAATCCTCGCACCACTTGCCATGCTATCACTCTGTGCATAGATGGCATCAAACGACACTTTTTGTTGTATAAGTTCTTCAACCGCCTTAATGGCATTGCTGCGAAGGTAGTTGGCACTCTTTGTAGCGACAACCCTGAGTTTGGGGTACTGCTTGAGTTCGTCGACAAATGCCTCGGTACGGATGATAGCCGTGGAGGCCGTCGGTATCCCCTGTAGCATCAATACCCTGCCCTGTCCTTTTAATTGGCTGGCGATATAGCGTGCGGCATCACGTGCGATGGCAGCATCATCTGGGGCTATAAAGGTGGTAAAGGCATCGCTTTCGATCATACGTGTCAACAGGATGACCGGGATCCCCTTGCTGCGGGCATGCTCGAATACCGGCACCATGGCTCTTGAGTCCCGAGGGCTGGCAACCAGAATATCCACCTCGCGGAGAATCAGGTCTTCGATATCCTGAATTTGCTGAGCAGTGCTGCCCCTCGCATCGGTATAGACAAATCGGATATTCGGGTAGTGGGAGAGGCGCTTCTGCACCCCCTCCACCTGAGCCAGGCGCCAGTCATTGGCCAGATTGTCCTGGGAAAAGCCCACAGTGACTGTTTTAGTCGGGTTACCTGGTGAGGCCTGGGCATGGTTAAGTAGAACTAGATATACCATGCCGGCAGCACTCATTAGCATGGTGAGCCATCGTGAGCTTATAAGTGACATGGTCAGAATTCCCGCAGTGCTTATACCCTGATTTTCGGGCCAGTCGGGGATTAATGCAATATTTAAAGGTCAAGTAACGTACATCGCGTACGGTGACTAGCTATATACCACACAGATTGAGCGTGATATATGAAGGACTGCTGAGGGTCTTAGTTGGGTGCACTTGTGGAGGGAAATATTCGGAATCGACTTAACCATCAGCGAGTCGTGCCAGACTCTGATTGGTGTGCAGGTCGCATACCCGATAAGAGACAGCTTGTTGCAGGCTGTGCAGTTCTCCCCCTTCGGCGATCGTTTCATAGAGGGTTTGCTGTTGTTCTATCTGACTCCCAAGAAGATAATCCACACCAAAGTCGCTCCACTCTTCCAGCCAGGGCACCTGTGGCCCGAAGAGCACGATTCGGGAAGACTCTGCCAGCTCCAGCGCTCTGGGTAGTGTCTTGTCAGCCACACTCTGGCCATCGATGAAGAGCCAGTCTGTCTTGGGAAGGACAATCTCTGCGGCGGGGTGAAGCGCCCCTTCCCGATTAGGAAGGTGTGTCAGGTCAACCAGTTCACTGGTATTGCTGAATGGGTTGTCCGGGCTGAGAACGGTGACTTTCTGTTCTCGAAGTTGGGGCACGAACCATTCCAGAGCATTACTCAATGCATACTGGCCACGAAACAGCGCCCCTTCATGGTAGACCATATCCGCCTCACGATTGATAGCGGCATTCACGGCGGCGAGCCCGATACTGGCCTGTTGGCGATCCCATTTACGAAGCCACAGGGAGAGCTCGGCCAGGTTGCGACCGGCCAGCGGCTTATTCAGCCGGTATTGCCCTCCTCTGCCGGTGGTTGCCGCGATGCCATAATCTCCTGCATGACACAGGGTCCAGTTAACGCCGACCAGGATTCGTTCAACGTCAATCTGCAGGTTGGCGTAATCGAGCAGGAGATCATATATCGCATCGCGAGCGTTCATGAGATTACCCCCAGACATCCGCAGGTGCCAACAGCCGTTCTACCGGTTTGTCACCAAGCAAATGCTGTTCGATGATCTCCGGGATGTCTTCCTTCGTCACACCGGTATACATCACCCCATCAGGATAGACCAGCAGGTTGGGACCGAGATTGCAGGGGCCCAGGCAACCACTGGTGGTCACGGCTATCCTGCCGAACAGGTTCTGCTTTTCCATTTCTCCCCACAGGGCCTCGCCGACTGCCTGACAACCACGTTCGGCACAGGAGCCGCGCGGGTGCCCCGGTGGGCGTGCCTGGGTACAAACAAATACGTGCTTCTCTGGTTTTGCCATAAATACCTCCTCAGGCAGCTGCCGGTTCGTGAGAGTGACAGTTCTTGGGGCAGACCTTCGAGCAGGCCATACAACCGATGCAGTCCATGGCATCCGCGACGGCCATTACCATGGCGGTGTCGTCATCGAAATCATCATCATCGTCGTCGTAATCCTCGTCCATTTCACGTTCGACCAGGTCGAATACGCTGCGAGGGCAGACCTTGAAGCAGCGGCCGCAACCGATGCAGTTGGCTTGATTCAACTCGATGATGAACTGGGGTGTCCAGCTCTCACCACCCCGTGTCAGCCCGGTAATTACATCACTCATTTTCTTTTCCTCGATTCAATCCAAAACTGTTCTCCGCAGCGGCGCAAAGGACGCAACGCTAAACCAGCTACAGCCGTATGATTGGCACTGCTTTCCTCTGCGCTCTTTGCGTCGTTGCGGTTAGCCCTTCGCCGCCTTGAGTTCTTTGCTGGCCTCTTCCCAGGCCTGACAGGCCTCGACGGTAGACTGGGCCAGCTCAGGTAGCTCACGGTAATCAGCGGGAATGCGCTCCTCGACCAGATCATGAACCTTGCCCGCCCACTCGGTGGCACGACGCTTAAGCTTTTTGACCTTTTTCTCCAGGTCCTTTAGTTCCTCTTCAGTCATCGTTAACCTCCTGCTTACATTCCGGCGACTTTCGAGTGATCGCCCACCAGCTCGAGGGCGACGGAGAGATACTTGTCTGCCTCATCCTTCATTTTGGATAGGCTGGCGAAACCGAAGCGATGCACATCACGCAGCGAGCGGTCGAGTACCACCAGTTTGCCGACGGTGATCAGAACGCGGCCAAAACCCTCATGGGTCAGGCTGACCAACGGTACCGCCATCTTGCCGCACTCCTTTTCGATCAGAGTGGATATGGAGTTGTAGAAGGCCTTGATACGGGCGATGACGATCTCGTCCGGATCACCGATGACCGGGATCTCGCGCTTGCGCTCCTTGGTCATGACGAAGGGGTCGAGGATTTCTGCATCACTCATCCCCTCGAAGGTGTCATAGGTGTCGATGGCTCGCATCTGCTTGACCATCTCCTGCATAAAATCGGTTTCCAGAACCGGATCGTTCAGATCTACAACCAAGTCGCTCATTACATACTCCTTCTCATTGAATGTTGTGCGTTACTCACACCAGCCCTCTTCTTCCATCTGATCGAAGCGCGTTTCGCTCTTCTCCTCGCGGGAAGCCAGGGCCCGTGCCAACCAGCCTCCGGGCCCGTTGACCAGTTCCTGCTGAAGCTCCTTGAGTACGCCGTTAATCGAGGTGCCGTACTGCACTTTCAGGGGCTGGATACCTTGCGCCATGAGTTGACGAACCGCGGAAGGACCAACCGCCAGGCAATAAACCGCCAGTGTTCCTTCCAGCGCCACGAATTTTTCCAACAATTTGTTCTCATTGCCGTCCTGGGCCAGGTCGCCGAACTCAAACACCTCGATCATGGAGATATCGTTCGGCTGCACTTCGTAGATAGCAAAGCGTTCGGCCGACCCGAAGTGCTGATCCACCTTCTTCAGGTCGGAGCTGGCGAAGGCAACACGAAAGCCCTGGTGATCCATCGTTGCTGTCTCCTCGCTATCAGGCCGAAGCAGCTTCAACTGACGTTGCAGTGCCATGGTTTCCTCCCTGCTCCCCGTCGCGCTTTTGCGCCAACGGTGAACGATGCGGTTTGATCTCGTGTTCGGCATGATGCTCCAGCATCAGATTGGCCAGGTCGAACAGCGCCTGACGGGTACCGCGATAACCGATCCAGATACGCTGATAGCCACCGATGAGGTCGTATTGTGGAAAGCCCATGCGCAGAAGCGGCAGGCCAAGACGTTCGGCGGTAGTGGCGGTATGGGAGTTGCCCAGGATCAGCTCGGCGCCGGCATCAGCGGCCATTTTCTCCAAATCTTCCAGGTCGCCGATCTTGACGCGTTCCAGCGGCAGCCTCTCCAGCGCCGGACCACGCGTGCTGGTCACCGCGGCAACTACCTCTATCCCCATCCCCTGCAGCAGGGTGGTCATCGCCAGCAGTTCATCCGGTTCGCCCGCAATCGCCGCCTTGCGTAGCCCCAACATGAAGTGGCAATCCACCATGGCGTCTTGCAACTGTGCACGGTGGCGTTCGATCTTCGACGGTACCGGGCGCTCGGAAATCTGGCTCAGGGTATGAATAAACGCATCCATAGCATCCAGGCCCAATAACGAATCAAAGCGGAAGTCCTCTACGCCAGTCTTCTCTTTCAGGCGAGCGGCGGCCTTGGTGAGAGACGGTCCGATCACAAGCGTCGCAACGGAATCGCCCATCAGCGCAATCTCACTGGCGGGCGTACCGCCAATGGTTAATGGATTGGTATCGTTTTCGGTCAAATGACCGTCGAGAGAGTCGGAGATATCGGGCAACACCAGCGGGCGTAGCTCAAAGGCCTCAAGCAACTCTTTCAACGCCTCGATGTCGCCGGGTGTAAGGGCGGAACTCGGCAATACATTAACCTGACGCTGGCGGCGACCCGGTTCAGTACCCGCCTCGTCGGCAGCAGGTACCAGTACATCGACCATACTCTTTACTGCGGCGGCAAAACCGCCTTCCAGGCTGGAGACATAATCGGGCGTGTTGACCGGCACCACGGCGTTCTTGTCGAACTGCGGGTATTTCTGTCGGAAGTCATTCACGGCTCGTTGGATATCGGTACCCTGGGTCTCTGAAAGCCCCGTCGTGACCAGGCCGATCACCTCCGGGCTGTTCTTCTCGCAAATGGTTTTCAGCCCCTCGATAACATTATCGTCGGCCCCCATGACGGTACTCACCTGCTCCATCGCCGTGGTTTGCAGCGGGATCGGCTCACGGAAGTGGCGCACGAACATCACCTTGGCGAAAGCAGTACAGCCCTGTGAACCGTGCATCATCGGAATGGCGCGGTTAAGGCCGAGAAAGGCCAGTGAGGCACCCAGCGGCTGGGAGGTTTTTAGCGGATTAACCGATAGCGCCTTCTTGCGTTTGATGAGCTCGGCCATATCAGCACTCCTCCTGGCTGGCGGCCCAGGGAGCGGGACGACGAACGGCTTCCCAGACCGGGTTTTCGATAGTTACGGCAATCTGTCGGGCGAGCTCGAGCATGCCCTCGTAACCGGCATAACCGAACTCGCGTTCCTGGTTAATATCGAGGAAGGGAACACGAGCTTTCAACGCGGTATACATGTTGCGGCCGCCGGCGATGAGCACATCGACGTTGTAGTCGTAGACGGTATCGAGCAGCGCACGCGGACTACCGTCCTCGATCATGCGCGCCTCCTCGCCCATCAGTTCGCGAATACGCGCCTTGTCCTCTTCGGTGGACTTTTTGGTGCCGGTGGCCACGACCTCCATGCCCAGGTCCTGCAGGGCGGAGATCACCGACCAGGATTTCACCCCGCCGGTATAGAGCAGCGCCCGCTTGCCGCGCAGCCGATCGCGCCAGGGCTCGAGCAGCGCATCAATGCGCGCTTCCTCGCGGCCAATCAGTATTTCGGTGCGGTCGGCGAGATCGTCATCACCAATGAGGCGAGCAAAATCGCGCAGGGCCTGGGAGGTGTCGCGTACACCGTAGAAGCTGCCCTCGAACCACGGTGTTTCGTAGTTCTCCTGCAGCTTACGGGCGACGTTAATCATCGCCTTGGAACAGACCATCATGTTGGCCTGGCTGCGATGCATGGTCTGGATCTCGCGAAAACGCGAATCGCCGGAGAGTGTTGCCAATACCCGCAGGCCCAGCTCGTCGAACAGCGGGGTGACGTGCCACAGCTCGCCGGCGATGTTGTATTCGCCGATGAGGGAAATGTCGTGGACTTTATGATCACGTTTCAGCGCCTCTGCCGGTAACGGGTCCGGCTCGCGAGTGCCGATCACATGCTTGACCATCGCCTCACCCGCAATGCGGTTACCGAGATTCTTGGTACCGTAGAAACCGGCGCCGTCCACCGGCACCACCGGCACGCCCCATTTCTCGGTGGCCGCCTTACATACCGCATCCACATCGTCGCCGATAAGCGCCGGGACACAGGTGTTGTAGACGAAAATTGCCGCCGGTGAATAGCTGTCGATGGCCTGTTTGATGGAGTGGAACAATCGTTTCTCGCCGCGCCCCATGATCACGTCCTGCTCGGTGAGGTCCGTGGTCATACCGACCTTGTACATCGTCGGTCCGGAGGAGCGGGTACCGCGGTTGTCCCAGGAGGAGCCGGCACAGGCGATGGGGCCGTGAACGATATGCGCCACATCGGCAATGGGCAACAGGGCAATTTGCGCACCATCGAAGGCACAACCGCCGGCGGTAGCACCCGGTTTGGGTTTGGCACAACCGGACTTTTCCTTTTTGTTGTGGGCGCAGGCCGGTTCATCCAGTAGAGCGGCGATATCTTTTGGCTGCATGGCAACACCTGTTGTCGGCTGGTTGTCTTGTCTATAACCACTGCAACCGACGTGCCATCCTGTATCTTATTGATTTTGTTGATTTGTTTATGCGTGGCTTTTGTCGTAATTACGACAATACCGTAACGAAGGAAAGGTTAATAACACAGTAATAGGGTGCGAAACCGTCTGTCTGTTCTAAACTCTTTGGTGTTGTTTAGTGATGTAGCAATTCAGGCATCAGAGAAATGCCAAATGCTTGCTTAGGAGGGTCGAGTAAGGATGAAACAGAACAACGCCAGCACGATAAACCTTGAAGAAGCCCCACCCCCGCATCAGTCTGCGCCACCGGCACTCCTCCAGGAACTACTCAGCGATACCGGTGTGAGCTTTAACGGCAATGCCCCATGGGACATTCAGGTCTATGACCCGGATACCTACCGGCGGATATTTAGCAAGGGTTCTCTGGGCTTTGGAGAGGCCTACATGGACGGGCTGTGGGATACCGAGCAATTGGATGAGCTTTTCTACCGATTGCTCCGTGTCGATATCAATGAAAAGATCAAGGGATTAAACCGCTGGCGTGTCCTCGGTGAGGTACTACGCAACACCCTGATGAATCCGCAGTCCTATCGCCGCGCCTTTCAGGTGGGTGAGCACCATTACGACACCGGTAACGAGATATTCGAGGCAATGCTGGACTCCAGCATGAGTTACTCCTGCGGTTACTGGGCCGAAGCGGACAACCTGGAGCAGGCACAATTCAACAAGCTCGATCTTATCTGTCGAAAGCTGCAACTGCAGCCGGGGGAAACGTTACTGGATATCGGCTGTGGCTGGGGCGGCATGGCGAAACATGCGGCTGAGCACTACGGTGTCGAAGTGACAGGCGTTACGGTTTCGCGGGAGCAACAGAAACTGGCGCAGGAACGCTGCAAGGGTCTGCCGGTTGAAGTTGAACTGAAAGATTATCGGGACCTGAACGGCAGTTTTGACAAGGTGGTCTCCATCGGCATGTTCGAGCATGTGGGACCCAAGAACTACGCCACCTATTTCGATACCGTTCTTAGGTTAATGAAAGAGGACGGCCTGTTTCTGCTCCATACCATCGGTGACTACACCACCTGCCACGGTACCGATGCCTGGGTCGAAAAATATATCTTCCCCAACGGCCGGCTTCCCTCTGCACGACAGCTTGCATCGGCGGTTGAGGATCGCTTTCTCATCGAGGATTGGCACAACTTCGGCCCTGACTACGATAAGACGTTAATGGCCTGGTGGGACAACTTCGAGGCCGCCTGGCCGGAGCTGAAGGGCAGTTATGACGAGCGCTTCTACCGCATGTGGAAATACTATCTCATGTGCTGTGCCGGGTTGTTCCGTGCCAAACAGGGGCAGCTGTGGCAATTGGTCCTGGGCAAGCGCCAGCGCGACGCAGTCTACCGTTCTCTGCGTTAGTCAGGAATGCATTTGCAGAGGAAATTGGCTTAATGGTTCAATAGGCGCTCTTGCACCAGACTGGAAGCGCCATGAATATCCATTACCTGCAGCATGTTCCGTTCGAGGGGCCGGGAAGTATCGAAAACTGGGCCATTGCCAATGGCCACACCCTGACCTCTACCCGCCTTTATGCCGGCGATCATCTGCCTGCGCTCGACCGCTTCGATATGCTGGTGGTGATGGGTGGTCCGATGAGTATTCACGATGAGTTTGAACACGTCTGGCTGAAGGCGGAAAAGTGGTTTATCCGTCAGGTCATTGAGGCCGGTAAGCCCATACTGGGGGTCTGCCTGGGGTCACAGTTGCTGGCTGAGGTGCTGGGTGGTGAGGTTTTCCCTGGCAAGGAGAAGGAAATCGGCTGGTTTTCCATCGAGCTGGATGAAGATTTTGTCACAACCCCGCTTGGTGAGCGCCTGCCGAAACAGTCCGAGGTCTTCCACTGGCATGGCGAGACCTTCAGCCTGCCTGATGGCAGTACCCGTATCGCCAGCAGTCACGCCTGTGACAACCAGGGATTTATTTACAATGAAAATATTATTGCCCTGCAGTTCCACCTTGAAACAACCCGACTCAGTGCTGAAAGTATTATCGAGAACAGTCGCGATGAGCTGGTCGAGGCGCCCTATATTCAGACAGAAACCGAAATGTTGGAGGGCAACGAGCGTTTCTTCTCTAACAACCGCCAGATGTCCATCGTGCTGGATTATCTGGCAGAACAGGTCGCTGCCGGCGTATAGTTCACCCGAATTTAAAAATAGAATCGAAGCCGCAGCGTCAGTGATGCAGGAATGTGGCCGAACTCTGATTGAACCTGGTCCAGTTGGTTCAGCCCCTTGCCATTGGGCAGAAGTAGCGACACAAGAAGATCGGACTCATCGCTGACTGAGTATGTGAGATTAAACTGGTGGAGAAGCGAGGTGCTGAATGTGCCCTCTTCATCCTTCAGTGTGGCGGCAAGCAGCGTATAGCCACCATGAAGCAGTGGTGTCAGGTCCTTTTCCGTCGTCATACCCAATACCTGACGACCTAACTGTTGCTGCAGCCCGTATAGCACGAGCTGATCGCTTTGCATCGCCGCGAGGTCGGACTCATGGGTAGCGCCACGGCTGTTGTCATACCACTCGACTGCAACCAGTGTTCCATTCTCAAACTGATAATCGATACCTGCGATCCAGAAAAGAGCCTCCCGACCACTCTCTTCCAGGTTATAGTGCGCTCCCTCTATCCTCCACCCCATGCCGTTCCAGCTGCTCTCAAAGGCACCACCTACAACCTCGTTACCGATCACACTGCCGGCCACTAGCGAAACTTCCGAGGTCGAGCCAACCTGACGGCGGTAATAGATAGCCCCGCTGTTCTCCAGCACATCACTATCCTCGGGTGATAAGACATAGGCTGCGGTCAGCGACGAGAAGGCCGACGGGTACCAATCCAGCGTTACGGCATCAATACCGGGTTTAAAGTCAGTATCCAGATCCGTCGGGGCAAAGGCACCGAAGATATTCAACGGCTGCCAGAAGCGGCCACTGCCCCAGTCGATAGGCTGGCGTCCTACTCCCAGTGAAACGGCCCCAAAATGATAGCGATATAGTGCACGGTCGATCACGTAACCGATGCGGGTTGCACTGGTTGGATTTTCCTCTTCCTGCCAGACCCCTTCACCGTCGTCATAACGGAACAGATCACTGGAGTGTATCGAGGGTGAAACATAACCGCTTTGGTGCTGACGTAACGATTTGACATGCATCGACCATTCACTGTTTTCCTGCGTATCGTCGAGCATCAGACGGAGACTCTGCTGATCAGCGGTCAAGACACGGTGTTCCTGATCCACATAACCAATATCACCCGTTTCGGCCTGTGCGGTACTACCAAGCATGGAGAAACGTCCGGTCACCTCTACTGCCTGTACCGGGCTGAGTATCGACAGGAGCAGTAATGGGACAAGAGCTCTAATCGACGGCATCATGCGGGTGACGTTCTACTCGTTCATCACTGGAAATCATACCGTCCCTTAATGTGATGATGCGTTCCGCCCGCTCCATCACGCGGGGATCGTGGGTAGAAAAAATAAAGGTGGTCTTCTCCTCATGGGAGAGACGGTGCATGACATCGAGCAAGGCGGTGGAATTTTCCGAGTCGAGATTGGCAGTGGGCTCATCTGCCAATACCATGCGGGGACCCGCAGCCAGTGCCCGGGCCACGGCCACGCGTTGCTGTTGACCACCCGAAAGTGCAGAAGGTCGTCGATGTAAGAGATTTTTCAGGCCAACCAGCTCAAGATAGTGCTCGGCACGTTGACGCCGATCGGTGGCCGTTCTGCCCTGAAGCACCATGACCAGTTCAACATTCTCAAGCGCACTCAATACCGGAACCAGGTTATAGGCCTGAAAGATAAAACCAAGCTGAAAAAGGCGAAAGTCGGAAAGCTCCCCTTCGCTCAGTTTTCCAAGCTCGGTTCCGTTGAGGTGGGCACTGCCATGGGTCGGTGCATCCAGTCCACCGATGATGTTTAACAACGTGGTTTTCCCTGAACCCGAAGGGCCGACCAGTGCAGTAAACTCGCCCTCCTCTATCGTCAGCTCGATATCCTTTAAAGCCTGGACTTCAATCTCTCCTTGCTGGTAACGCTTTCCAATATCCTGCAGTCTCAGTAGTGCCATATCCTTGTCTCTTATGCTCAGGTGCGAAGGGCTTCAACCGGTGTCACTCGCGCGGCTTTTATCGCCGGGTAGATACCGGAGGCCAATGTGGCAAGAAACACAATTGTCGTCAGCTGGATAATGCGTTCACCTGACAGTTCGGTGTAGACGATGGGGTCCATAAAGGTCCCCATGATTGCCGTTCCCTCATCCATCATGGCGGAAAAATCGATACCGTGGTGAGAAAACCAAAGATGAGTCCCGCCGCCCGCGATCCAGCCGATCACAACAGCCAGCAGGCTAAGCAGGAAAGACTCGCAGAAAACCAGTAATAACAGGTGGCGACGGCTTAATCCCAGTGCCCGCAGCAGGCCAAACTCCCTTGTTCGCTCCAGGACGCTCATTAGTACCGTATTCACGATACCAAAGACGACCATGACGAGAATAATGATCAGAAATACGTAATTGCCGGCATCATCAATAACGATGAACTGAACCAGCTGTGGCATCACTTCTCGCCAATCAAGGACGGCCACCTTGTTATCGGCCACAGCGGCCCTCAATTTTCCTTTCCAGTAACCCATGGTGTCGGGATCATTGAGGAAAATGGCAAAGCGAGTTACCGGCTCTAGCGATGGATCGGCCCCCTCCCCTTCCAGGAAGCGACGAGCGAAGTTCAGGTCGCTCA
>JBEPXU010000027.1:0-13263 GCA_041641735.1 Ectothiorhodospiraceae bacterium | reverse complement strand
GATGACCTGAAGATCGGGGTGAAGTCTGCCGCGGTGATGTTGGGGCGTTTTGATCGTCTGGGGATTGCTCTGATGCAGTTGTTGACCCTTGCGCTACTGGCCCTCGCCGGTCTGTTGTTCGGCCTCGGCGTGCCATTCCTGTTGGGACTGGTGGCGGCAAGTGGCTTTGCTGTTTACCAGCAATACCTGATTCGTGACCGTGATCCTAAACTGAGTTTTCAGGCATTCCTGAACAACCACTATTTCGGTATGGCGGTCTTTCTTGGAATCGCAATCGACTATTGGGTGCGATAATGAATAATCGTGATTGGATGCAAAGAGATCTGTCTGTGCTGTGGCATCCCTGCACGCAGATGAAAGACCACGAATCCCTGCCTGTGATCCCCATTAAGCGCGGCGAAGGGGTCTGGCTGGAGGATTTTGACGGTAACCGGTATATCGATGCCATCAGTTCCTGGTGGGTGAACATTTTCGGCCACGCCAACCCGCGTATTAACGAGGCGGTAAAAGAGCAGCTCGATACCCTGGAACATGTGATTCTCGCCGGTTTTTCCCACGCCCCGGTGGTGGAACTCTCCGAGCGTCTGGTGAAGATAACCCCGGAGGGGCTCAATCACTGCTTCTATGCCGACAACGGCTCCTCGGGCGTCGAGGTGGCGCTGAAGATGAGCTTCCACTACTGGCGAAATCTGGGAAAGACCAAGAAGACCAAGTTCATTACACTCTCCAACAGCTATCATGGCGAGACCTTGGGTACACTGGCCGTTGGGGATGTGGCGCTCTACAAATCCACCTACGAGCCGTTGCTGATGCAGGCGATCACCGTTCCGGCCCCCGACTGTTATAAACGCGAGGAGGGGGAGAGCTGCCGCGATGTGGCCGAGCGGATGTTCGTTCACATGGAGAAGGCGCTGGAGCAACACGCCGATGAGACCTGTGCGGTGATTGTCGAGCCCTTGATCCAGTGTGCCGGTAACATGCGGATGTACGACCCGCGCTACCTGGAACTGCTGCGCGAGGCCTGTGACCGCCACGGGGTACACCTCATCGCCGATGAGATTGCGGTCGGTTTCGGCCGTACCGGCACCATGTTCGCCTGTGAGCAGGCGAATATCTCCCCCGACTTCATGTTGCTCTCCAAGGGGCTGACAGCCGGTTATCTGCCGCTGGCTGCAGTGGTGACCCATGACCGAGTCTATGAGGCGTTTTACGACGACTATGAAAAGCTGACCGCCTTTCTCCATTCCCACTCCTATACCGGCAATCCGCTGGCCTGCCGAACCGCGCTGGCCACTCTGGATATTTTCGAGCAGGACAATGTGATTGAGAATAACCGGGAGCTGGCCAAAGTGATGCACGATGCCACTGCCCATCTGGTCGATCATCCGCATGTGGCTGATGTGAGACAGACCGGTATGGTGCTGGCGGTTGAGATGGTCAAGGATAAAAAAAGCGGCGAAGCCTATCCCTGGCAGGAGAGGCGCGGTATGCGTGTCTATCGCCATGCCCTGAGTCGAGGCGCCTTATTGCGACCGCTGGGTAATGTCAGTTATCTGATGCCACCTTATGTGACCACCCCGGAGCAAATCCAATTCCTGGCGGAGGTGATGGAAGAGGGGATTAACAAGGCAGTAGCTGAATAGGCACCGGCAGTGACGGACCACACTCTTTAATCGGCGAGGGTCTGTCCCTCATTCAGAAGCGGAAGCCTAAAAGCAACGCTACTGCCAGGGGGATGAGCAGGTTAATCGGTACCCACCAGTAGGGGAGGTTGAGTATCCTGCCGGCCATGGCGGCAAAACTCCCCTGTAGTATCAAGTATGCGGCGGGGAGAGGGGGCATCAAGGGATCAAGCAGTTTGCCAAGTAGCAGCGCAAGGCCTTGTGCCAGAACGACCCGTGCTAAGGGTGGTAGCGCCGGCACTCAGGGCTTTTCCCGGTAGAGGGCGTCGACTTCCTCACTCAGGTATTCGAGGACCTTGTTGCGTTTGACCTTGAGGGTTGGGGTCAGCAAACCGTTATTAATGTCCCATCCCTCAAGGGTGAGGTGAACGCGACGTATCTTGGCGTAATGGGGAAAGTTGTATAACAGCTCGCGGATACGGCGTAATACATAAGCGGTAAGCTGCGTATCGTGCAGGCTCTTGCTGTCGGCCGGGTCCAGGTTGTGCTCTCTCGCCAGAGCCTGCCATTGCTCGGCGTTGAGCACGATAAGCGCTGCCAGATAGGGGCGTCCCTCGCCAATCACCATCACCTGTTCGAACAAGGTGTCCAGCGCGATGGCCATTTCCATGTCAGCCGGTGGGATCTTCTCGCCATTGGATAGCACCAGGATATCTTTCAAACGCCCGGTGATGTAGATGTGCCCGTTTCTGATGTCGGCCTGATCGCCTGTGTTCAGCCAGCCGTCGGTGCTTATCATCTCCGCGGTGGCCTTATGGTTGTTCCAATAACCCAGCATGATCCCCGGGCTGTTGACCTGCAGTTCATGGCCCGCTCCGATTCTCACCTTTATACCGGGCAGTGGCAGGCCGACACTGGTCGGATCGTTGTCCTCAGGGAGATTGACGCTGATCACCGGGCTGGTTTCTGTAAGGCCGTAGCCCTGCAAGAGATTCAGCCCCAGGCCAATGAAAAAACGGGCAATCTCCGGTGGCAGAGCCGCCCCGCCGCTTATCGCAAACTCCAGTCTCCCTCCGAGTCTTTCCATAACCTTTGCCGCGACCAGACGCTTTAACAGGGGGTGAAAGAGCAGCTTGGGGTGCCAGTGACGGCGTCCCTGTCGCTTCTCAAACTGGTGCCAGCCCACTGCCACCGCAGCATAGAACAGCCAGCGCTTATACACCGGCCCTTTAGCCAGCTGGGTGGTGATTCGTGTGTAGATACGTTCATAGATACGCGGTACCGAGATCAGGGCCGTGGGTCGTATCGTTTGCAGGTCTTCGGCCAGCTGCTGCACCGAACGGGAAAAGGCAACCGTAGCGCCGGCCATCATAGGCAGATAGTAGCCGCCGGTCCGCTCCAGGGTATGTGACAGGGGCAAGAAGGAGAGAAAGACACTGTCACTGCTCAAATCGACAACAGAAAGTGCGGCATTGGCAAGAGCGAGGATATTGTAATGGCTCAGCATTACGCCCTTGGGTCTTCCGGTAGTCCCGGATGTGTAGACGATCGTAGCAAGGCTGTGCGGGTCGCTGGGGACGGCATGGAGCCGTTGTTCGCCCTCGGGGAGGAGGTGTGTTGAGCAAATGAGACGTTCATCCTCTTCCTGCAGCGAGTCGCACTCGCCATTCAGCACCACCACGGACTTAAGTGATGGCTGCTCGCTCAGTGCAGGGGCGAGTCGTCTCCAGCGTGCAATATCCTGGATAAGGAGGAGCTTTACCCCAGCATCCTCGATGATGAAGGCCGTGTTATCGGCCCTGTCATCGGTATAGAGGGGGATCACCACCAATCCCAGGGCAACCGCCGCCTGTTCGAACATCACCCATTCCGGGCTGTTGCGCAAACTCAGGGCGACCCGGTCACCGCTCTGCAGGCCGAGACTGACAAGACCTGCCTGCCAACGTGATATCTCGACAGCCATCCCCCTCCAGCTGAAGTCCTGCCAGGATGCGGTTTCCTTGTCGAAATAGCGATAGGCGACATTATCCGGGCTGTAACGAAGACGACTTCGAAACAGGCCGTCCAGGGTATGGGCCTCACGCAGCGGGATGGTATTGTCTTTGGAAGCGGACATAATTCAGGCCAGTTTCCCTATGTAATCTCTATCGGGTGATTTAAGCCTATTTGTCAGGTATGAGTAAAGAAGATAGACAAATCCTGGCACTTGGTCTTGCACCGCGACCGCATCTAGTTTAATCTTTCGCACCTTTCACGGCCCGCAATCGGCTGGTCGAGAAAGGGTACGCCCAAAGCGTGGCCTCGAAGAGGCGGAGGGCAGGATGCCCGGAGCAAGGAGCACGTAGCGTGCTCCGTCGTAACAAAACCCGGATGTTTTGAGCGTTACGGCATGACAATCAGGTTTCTGGAGAAGTGTCCGAGTGGCTGAAGGAGCACGCCTGGAAAGTGTGTATACCCTAACCGGGTATCGAGGGTTCGAATCCCTCCTTCTCCGCCAAACAAAAAAGCCCCGCCATCGTGCGGGGCTTTTTTGTGTCCCGTATGGGGGCGAAGCTTCCATGTCGCTGGAAAGCGGATTCATCCATCCCGCAGGGAAGTCTCTAACGATGATGCGTGCCTGGTGGTAGCTTGTGCGAACGCCAAAGTCATTCCGTCTATTTCTTCAGTTTGCTGCAGAGACAGTGGCTGATAGTGTTTAGTCAGTCTGAACTCCCCCATGCTATTTCGCAGCATGAGCCATCAGTTTCAGGTAACGGTCCATATAGTCTTCTCGCGCAATACGTTGCGAGCTATCGGCAAATGCGCAGTGGTGGTTACTGCAGTAGTCGCCGTCAGTGAGGTAGTTGAGAATTATCGGGTGTATCTCATAGTGGTGTATTACAGGGAAGACTTTGGGCTCCCCGTTTTCGATGATTGCGATCCGGTTGTAATAGTAGCTTTTCTCGCGGTTGCCCATATAGCGCAGAGCGTTATAGGTGTTCGGGCCGTTGCGTAAGGGGGGGACATGATCGGAGACAAGGATGATTAGGCTTTCCTTATCCATGGCCTGTAACTGGTTGATGTAGGCCGCAATGGCCTTGGTGCGGTAATAGAACTGACTGACCGACCGCTGCAGGTGGTCATCCGGGTATGTTGAATCAAGCTGGATACGTTCGGGTCGTAACTTGGTATCCAATATATGCGGAGTATGGCCGTATATGGTCAGAAGATAATTGAATAGCGGTTGTTCTGGATGGTCGCGCAGATGGTTGCGGATAAGCTCCAGATTCTGATCGAACAGGGATTTATCGAAGATGTACTCTTCCACTCCGGGATCGCCGACATGCAGGTAGGTCTTTTCATTGGGAGCATACTCCTTGGGAAAATCGCTCTCTGAGAAGCCCATTCCCTGGTATGCGGGCAGCGCATTAAAAAAATTGGGTTTGTAGGGGTTGCTGGCGACACTGCGATACCCGAGGTCCTTGAGTGTCCCCGGCAGGCAGTGAGCTGCTGCGCCGCTAAAGACATTGAACTCCACACTGGATAGTCTTTCAAAGGCCGGGACACCGCATAAGACCTCGAATTCGGCCTGTGCCGTGGACCCCCCAAACACCGGGGAGAGCGATAGTCCCAATTTGTCGCCGAACAGTTTGGCAAAGGCGGGGTGAGCCGGTGGGCTTGAAAAGCGAAGATCCTCAAACAGGCGCGGGTCGAGAAAACTTTCCAAAACAACGACATAGACGTTATGACGATTGCTGTAAGGCTGTAGTTCTGAGGCCAGTGCTGCTGCCTGTTTATCGTACTGCGGCCGATTATAATAAGGGGCCAGTTCTTCCAGTGCAGTGTTTCGCTGCGCCTCTCGATAGGCCAGCATGGCGAGTCTGCCGTTGTTCTCCACACTCTTGCCATCCGAGTATTTCACGATGCCGGCACTTACCCTTTCAAAGCTGCGGGTGAAGGCCGATGGCGTGACTTCAACCGCAACGATAATCAGCACCAGCGGGAGCAGCCATAACGACAGGCGAAGGCGGCGGCGATAGTCCACGTTATACAGAAACAGGCCCATCGGTAGCATGAGCGAAGCAATGATGCCGACCGAGTAACCCAGCGGCAGTATATCGATCAATTCAGGTAACTCACCGACATCAATCAACCTGAACACCTTGCCCAGCGCGAGGTAGTAGATGTCATTCACCAGATAAAACAGCAGGACAGGGGTGATGGCGAGAACGCTCCGCCACCGGACGGGTTTCAGTGCGGTAAAACAGAGGCCATAGAGGTAAAGCACCAGCACAAACTCGAGGAGCTGGTTCTGTATGTGGGCGGTGCTGAATCCACCGGCTCCTGCCACGAGCCACATATAGGCGTAAAGCACCGTGAACAGGCCGCCGGTATGTATCAGCAGGGTGAGCCAGAGTGAATCCTGTTGCCTCAGCAAGGAGATAAATTTCGACATCAATTTGTTAGCAAGTTCTCAAAAAGGCAGTTCAGGGTATGATTTTCACAATAATATAATGTTATTGTCCTATACTTATCGCCCCCGGCGGCATGTTGCTCGTCCAATATGAGAGTTGTATCACAATAACCAGGGGGCCACATTTCTATTTGAGGGCCTCGCATTTGATGTTTCGTCTCACCAATTGGGTCATCGGTGTTGCCGTAGCCATCATCAGCCTCAGTCTATGGGCCTATATCAACCGCCCCCAGCCCTTGCCCGAATGGCCCAAGCAGGTGATGGGCTTCTCCTACTCTCCCTATCATATGGATCAGGACCCCAGGGAGAAGATTTATCCGACCCTGGAGCAAATCGATGCCGATATGGAATTGTTGTCGGGGAAGACGATCGCTATTCGTACCTACAGTGTTGAAGACAACCTCGCCGAAATCCCCCGCCTGGCCCGCAAGCACAATCTTAATGTCTGCCTTGGCGCCTATCTCAGTTACGATGAAGAGCGAAATGCCTGGGAGTTTCCCCGTTTCCTGAAGGTGGCACGTAATAACCCCAATGTTGTGCGTGCGATTGTAGGCAACGAGACCCAGCAGCTCGGCTTGATGGATTACGATGAGCTGCTCGGCTATCTGGATAAGGCGCGTGAGGCACTCCGGGTACCGGTGAGTACCGCCGAGCCGGCTGTGATCTGGCACAAGCACCCGGATCTGGTTGAGCATGTTGATTTTATTGCCCTGCAGATCCTGCCCTACTGGGAAGGCAAGGAGGTTCATGCCGCTGTTGACCATGTGTTCAATGAGTTACGTGGACTGAAAGAGGCCTACCCGGGCAAACCGATCATCATCTCGGAGGTAGGTTGGCCGAGCAACGGGCGGATGAGGAAGGATTCTGTGGCCTCCGTTGCCAATCAGGCGACCTTTTTGCGTCAGTTTCTCGCCAGAGCCCCTCAGGAGGGCTATGTCTATTACATCATCGAGGCCTTTGACCAGCCCTGGAAAACCGATATCGAAGGCTCCGTGGGGGCATACTGGGGGGTCTATGATGTCGAGCGCCAGCCAAAATTTGAATTTACCCGGCCCATCGCTGCGGTGCCACATTGGCAGTTACTGGCCGGTATCTCCATCCTATTGGCAATTATTACCTTTGGCCTGTTACTGATAGACAGCAAAAGTCTGCGCGGTCATGGCCGTAGCTTCCTGGCAGTAGTGAGTTATTTGGCGGCGACCAGCGTTGTCTGGATTATCTATCAGTATACGACGCTCTATCTCACGCTGGGTACGATGATTATCGGTACTCTGCTTGTCATCGGAATGATCGGGATATTAATGGTGTTGCTGGCGGAGGCGCATGAATGGGCCGAGGCGTTGTGGATCAGCGATCGCCGTCGTTATATGACGCTTGAGCACCTGCCCGATGAACAACTCCCCATCGTTTCCATTCATGTCCCGGCCTATAACGAACCACCGGAGATGATGAAACAGACCCTTGATGCTCTGGCGCGACTGAATTACCCCGATTATGAGGTCGTGGTGATCGATAACAATACGACCGATGCTGCGGTCTGGGAACCGGTCAAGGAGCACTGCGAGAAGCTGGGTGAGCGTTTTCGTTTCTTCCACGTTGAGCCGTTGGAAGGCTACAAGGCCGGTGCGCTTAATTACGGCCTGGAGCAAACCGACTCCCGGGCAGAGATCGTGGCCGTGATCGACAGTGATTATATCGTCAGTCCCAACTGGCTATATGACCTGGCGCCCCAGTTTAGTGACCCGAATGTCGCAATTGTTCAGGCCCCGCAGGATTACTCCGATGGCAATATGAATGCCTTTAAAGCGATGTGTTACAGCGAATACGCAGGATTCTTCTATATCGGAATGATGACCCGCAATGAGCGTAACGCCATTATCCAGCACGGGACGATGACCATGGTCAGGCGCAAGGTACTAGAGAAGATCGGCGGCTGGGCAGAGTGGTGTATCACCGAGGATGCGGAGCTGGGACTGCGCATTTTTGAACAAGGCTATGAGGCGCACTACATCCCGCGCAGTTATGGTCAGGGTGTCATGCCTGATACTTTCCTCGATTATAAAAAACAGCGATTCCGCTGGGCCTATGGGGCCGTGCAGATCCTGCGTCACCACACCCAGGGGCTATTTAATTTCAAAGCCAGCCGCCTGAGTCTTGGGCAGCGCTACCATTTTATCGCCGGCTGGTTACCGTGGTTGGCCGACGGTTTCAATCTGTTATTTAACATGGCGGCGCTAATGTGGTCGTTGGCGATGGTGCTGGCACCGAAACATGTCGACCCACCAATGCTGATTTTCTCTCTGCTCCCGCTAACCCTTTTTGCTTTTAAGACCGCCAAGCTGTTTTATATCTACCGGACGCGTATCGGTGCCTCGACCCTGCAAACCCTGGCCGGTGGTCTTGCAGGACTTTCGCTGGCCCACACCATCTCCCGGGCGATATTGCTTGGTTTTGTCACCAAGGGGATACCTTTCTTCCGTACACCAAAACTGGCTGATGATCGCTTCACCTGGCGCCGTGCGTTTTCCATGGTCCGTGAAGAGAGTCTGTTATTGTCAGCTCTTTGGCTGGCAGCTGTGTCGTTAATAGTCACTACCGGTGTCGAGGCCACTGATATGCTGTTATGGGTGATTGTGCTGGGGGTACAGTCACTGAGCTATCTCGCATCAGTGGTTGTGGCGCTGATTAGCACGATGCCGAATCTCTCCTCCAGGTATTTCCGCTTAAAAGAGATCGAAAAACCGACGCTATCTGAGCAACATTGATATTTTCACATGGTTAACACCTCCTTGTGGCGGCCATGGTCCGGGGCAAGGAGGAGTGTCCGGTAATCGACCTGCTGTGATTAAGTGGGTCGTGAGTCGGGATGAACCTTGTTTCGGCTCCAGGTAGTCGGTATCATCGCGGGTTCTCAATGGTGACCTGCATTGGTCCCCTCGCGACGATAAACCGTGAACCCGGTCAGGCCCGGAAGGGAGCAGCCGCAGCGGTGGACTCGGGCGCCGGGGTGTGGCTGGTGCAGGTTGCCACCCTATATTTCCCTATCTCCGGGTTTTTGCGAATCGTTTTGCCCGGGCATCCCGCTATCCGCTCCTGATGCGTTATACTCATCCTCTTTGCCACCAAGCAGAAAAGTGGAGCGATTGGTTATGAGTTATCAGGTCCTGGCGAGAAAGTGGCGCCCCCGCAGTTTCCCCGAGATGGTGGGGCAAACCCATGTTCTGCGTGCCCTGATCAATGCCCTGGATAACGATCGCCTGCACCATGCGTTTCTCTTCACCGGTACTCGCGGTGTGGGCAAGACCACGGTAGCTCGCATCCTGGCCAAGTCGATCAACTGCGAGCAGGGCATGAGCTCCTCGCCCTGTGGCGAGTGCAGCGCCTGCCGTGAAATCGATGAAGGACGTTTTGTCGACCTCATCGAGGTGGATGCGGCCTCCCGCACCAAGGTCGAGGATACCCGTGAGCTGCTCGAGAATGTGCAGTACGCCCCAACCCGCGGCCGCTACAAGGTCTACCTCATCGACGAGGTACACATGCTCTCCGGTCACAGCTTTAATGCACTGCTTAAGACCCTTGAAGAGCCGCCACCGCACGTAAAGTTTTTGCTGGCCACAACAGATCCGCAGAAACTGCCGGTGACCATTCTCTCCCGTTGTTTGCAGTTCAACCTCAAGCGTTTGCCGCTGGAGCTTATCCGCGATCACTTGAACCATATCCTCACTGAAGAGGCAGTGGAGGCCGATTCGGGGGCGCTGGTTGAGCTGGCCCGTGCCGCTGATGGGTCGATGCGCGATGCCCTGAGCCTGTTGGATCAGGCAATTGCCTATGGGGCAGGCAAGGTGCAACTGTCCGAGGTACGTGAAATGCTCGGAACGATCGAGCGTAACCGCGTCTTTCAGCTGGTACAGGCCCTGGTTAGTGGGGATGCCGAGGTACTGATGGAGCAGGTCTCCCAGTTGGCAGAGCAGTCCCCTGACTTTGCGGGGGTGCTTGAGGCCCTCAATTCCCTGTTTCACCGCCTGGCGATGGCCCAGCAAGTGCCTGCTGCCGTGGATGATTCGATGGGCGATCGCGAGGCCCTGCTCGAGCTGGCTGGCCAACTGACGCCGGAGCAGGTTCAGCTCTATTACCAGATCGGAATCATCGGCCGAAAGGACCTGCCGCTGGCGCCGGACCCTCGCAGCGGTTTTGAAATGGTCCTGTTGCGCATATTGGCATTCCAGCCGTCGCAGAGCAGGGCTGCGGTTCCCCCCGTCGGTCATGGGCAAAGCAACCCCCCACAACCGGCTGAATCTGGTGAGAGGGTTGCGGCATCAACCCAGCAACAGGCGGCTTACCAGCAACCCGTTGCAACGGAAAATGTGGCGGAACAGGGGGTGTCCTCAGCTCCCCCCGCTGATTCGGTGACTGAAAAAAGTGATGATGCTCCCCTTGCCGAACAAACTGCGCTCGATGGGGCGGATGCCTGGGCGACGCTGGTGGCAAAGCTTCCCCTGACCGGCATGACCCGACAACTGGCCGAGCATACTGCACTGGTCCGCCATGAAGGAGAGAGTGTCGAACTGGTCATGGACCCGGGCTTTGAGAGCCTCTATAACCCCAAGTGGGAGCAGGGGCTGCAGCAGGCGTTGCAGATGTACTATGAGCAGCCGATAAAACTGAGCATCCGAAGTGGCGAAAGCGAGGAAGGGAGTAGCGCGACGCCCAGACAGATGCGGCAGGAGCAGCAGGCAGCCCAACAGCAGCAGGCGGAAGCGGCGATCAGCGACGATCCCGCACTGCAATCGATTCTCGAACATTTTGACGGCCAGGTAGAGCCGGGTAGTGTACGTCCCCCCGAGTAACATGCCCGTTTCCTTGGTAGAATAGCTTGAGCAGCTTCACCACCATGATGGTGAAGGGTTTATTGGACTGAAAGAGGTGAAAAGATGAAAGGCGGACTTGGCAATCTGATGAAGCAGGCGCAGAAAATGCAGGAAGATATGCAGCGCGTGCAGGAGGAGTTGGCCAATATGGAGATCACCGGTCAGGCCGGTGGCGGTATGGTCAAGGTGGTGATGACCGGTCGCCACGATCTCAAGCGGGTCAGCATTGACGACAGTCTGATGTCTGATGACAAGGAGATGCTGGAAGACCTGATCGCCGCGGCGGTTAACGATGCGGTACGCCAGCTGGAGGAGACCTCACAGGAGCGTATGTCCGGACTCACTGATGGCATGAACCTGCCTGGTGGGATGAAGCTTCCCTTCTAAGGGAGTACATCGTGACGACCCCTGTTATTGCCCGTTTGATGGAGGCCCTGCGTTGCCTCCCTGGTGTGGGACCAAAATCCGCCCAGCGGATGGCCTATCACCTGCTGGAGCGTGACAGACAGGGAGCACTGAGCCTCGCCAGTGCCCTGCAGGAGGCGGTAGATAAGGTGCGTAACTGCAGTCGTTGCCGCACCTTCAGTGAGGGCGAGTTGTGCCCGATCTGCAGTAACCCCCGTCGCGATCAGGGTATGATCTGTATTGTGGAATCCCCCTCCGATGTCGAGGCGGTGGAGCAGTCGACCGGATACAGCGGGCGATATTTTGTGTTGATGGGGCACCTCTCACCACTGGATGGTATCGGTCCCGAGGATATCGGACTGGATCTGCTGGCCGAACAACTCGACAACGGCGAAGTGGGGGAGGTCATCCTGGCGACTAATCCGACTGTGGAGGGCGAGGCGACCGCCCACTACATCAGTGAGATGGTGCGAAGTCGTGGCATACGTGTCACACGGATCGCCCACGGCGTACCGCTGGGTGGTGAGCTGGAGTTTGTGGATGGGGGGACGCTCTCCCATGCCTTTAACGGCCGCCAGGAGGTCTAGCTCACCCCTCACCGAACTTTCATCGTAGCTCAATAGGCCGGTTGATACTGCTCCTGCTGGGTGACGATCCGCTGGTAGCTACGGAGTCTCCGCGCTTCAATCTCCCCCCTCTCTACCGCCTCACGCAGGGCACAACCCGGCTCATTTTCATGGCTACAATCGCGGAATTTGCACTGTCCCAGGTAGGGAAGAAATTCGCGAAAGCCGTGAATTAACTCGCTGCTCTCCATGGGCCATAACCGAAATTCGCGTACCCCCGGTGAGTCGATAAGTTGTCCCCCATCCGGTAGATGATAGAGACGTGATGTGCTGGTGGTATGTTGTCCCAGACCGCTCTGTGTGGAGAGTTCACCGACGTCGATCTTCACCTCAGGCAGCAGCGCTTTCACCAGCGATGACTTACCAACACCCGATTGGCCCACAAAGACGCTTGTTCTCCCGGCCAGTCGCCTGTGTAAGGCATCCAGGCCATGACGGTCGCGTGTGCTGGCAGTCAGAACCTCGTAACCGAGGCGTCGATAACTCTCAAGCAGCTTCTCCACGGCCCTGGCATTATCATCGTCGATGAGATCGAATTTATTGAATACCAGCACCGGAGTGATCCCGGTCAGTTCGGCTGCGGCCAGATACTGATCAATCATCTCCGGGCTGTAGGCCGGGGCAGGCGCTGCCACGACCATAATCTGGTCAATGTTGGCGGCGACCGGCCGCAGATTGCCGTGAAAATCCGGGCGCGAGAGTTCGCTACGCCGGGGGTGGAGGGCTGTCACAACGCCACCCTCGGCGGCACTTTGCCAGACCACGCGATCGCCGACGACAAGTTGAGGCAGGTTTTGCCTTAGCTGGCAGCGAAGCGTTTGTCCATCACTCGCCTCAAGTTCCACACTGACGCCGTAATTGGCGATAACCACACCATCCTCTTCAGGCCCGAGAGACGGCTCTTCGGTGCCATCGGGGGCGGTAGGCGCCATTTTGCGTTCGGCACGCTTGCGGCGCTCTTCCTGGATTTTTTCAATGCGCCACTGCTGACGGCGGCTGAGTTTGCGTTTTGCCATGCAGTGTCAGTAAGCGCGGTAGAGTGGGAATATGTAACGCTTCATCGATTCAGGGCATCGATCCTGGCGGCACAGATAAAGTCATTCTGTGAGAGGCCATCCACCGCATGGGTGGTGTAGCGCACCAGGCAGCGGTTGTAACCGACCTCCAGGTCGGGGTGGTGATCCTCGCGGTTGGCAATCCACGCCACAGCATTGACGAAGGCGATGGTCTCGTAAAAATCCTTGAAACGGAATTCCTGCTGAATCGTGTCTTTATCCAGCTGCCAGCCA
>JBEPXU010000026.1:0-13439 GCA_041641735.1 Ectothiorhodospiraceae bacterium | reverse complement strand
CTGACCAAGACGCGACAGTCTCACCTTGTCTCCTTAAGCGCCTTGAGTTGGATCTTCCCAACCGGTGCGCCCTCGATTCGCTGTCGCAACACGGGAGAGGAGGTATAAGCCAATTCCAGCATAAAGGGGGTACGTTCCGAACTGGTGTAAAAGACCAGATGGGGTTTTACTTCACCCTCATCGATAGTAGCCGGGAGCACCACATCCATTCCGTCGATATAGAGATGCGTTTCAATATCGGGGGAAAAATGACGCACTTTTAATAACGAGTCGTCCCGAACGAGTTGCCACACATTATTTGTGTACCGCAAAAAACGGTATCCGTCCTGTGCCAGTTGCACACCGTAGGGTTGTGAATTCAGTACCGCTTCATCCGAGACGAGGTTAAAAGTGGCCACCACACGCCTTGCCTCCTGCCTGATTTGATCGCCACGCCCACCATCGCCCACAGACAGTACGGCCATGCTCAGGATGATGCCCATCAGAACCAGAACAACCAGTAGCTCCAGCAGGGTAAAACCCCGGCATTTGATGTTTTTGGCAATCATCAACAGGTCACGAAGTGAGCTACTCCTCCCAGTTCCCTATATCGCTATTGATTCCCTCTCCTCCGGGTCGCCCATCGGCGCCCAGGCTATAGATATCAACCTCACTGTGTACGCCCGGATTCAGGTATTGATAGGGATTTCCCCACGGGTCTTTGGGCAGGCTATCCAGGTACCCCCCCTGTTTCCAGTTCGGCGCGGCGGGGCTGCCGGATGGCTGCTCAACCAGTGCCTGCAGCCCCTGTTCGGTGCTCGGATAATTGAAGTTATCCAGTTTGTAGATCTGGAGTGCGCTCTTTATCGCCTGTACATCATTTCGCGCCTTTACCACCCGGGCCTTATCCGGGTTATCCATAATCTTCGGCACAATCACCGTTGCAAGTATGCCCAGGATGACCACGACCACGATCACCTCAATCAGGGTAAAACCGGCATGATGTCGGGCCGCCTTGCTGACGGGTTTGCTATACATCGCTTTTGGCATTTCTCAGGAACTCCGGTACTCAAAATGGTTAAGTTAAAGCTGCACAAGCTGGTTAAGGTCAAAAATCGGTAACAGTATCGCCAATACAATGATCAGCACCACGACCCCCATGGTCAGAATCAGCAGGGGCTCAAACACCCCCATCAGCAGCGCAATCGTGCTCTCCAGTTCACGCTCCTGGTTAGTGGCGGCGCGCTCCAGCATCGCATCAAGTCGGCCGCTGGATTCACCACTGGCAATCAGATGCAACGTCATGGGGGGGAAGTAACCGCTCTGTTCCAGCGCAAAGGCGATACCACTTCCCTCTCGCACCCTGCGTGCAGCCTCCTTGACCGCCTCACGCATGGGGAGGTTACCCAGAACATCCGCGGCGATCCGCAGCCCCTCCAGCACCGGCACGCCACTGGCATTAAGGATGCTGAATGTTCTGGCAAAACGCGCGGTATTCAGTCCCTTAGCCAACCGGCCGATGAGAGGCAGCGACAATTGGCTTTGATGCCAACGAAAACGAATATCAGGTTGCTTTAGCAGATATGACGTCGCAGCACCGACCAGCGCGACAAGAACCAGCAGATAGAGACCGTAGTGACGCAGAAACTCACTCAATGCGATCAGTGCCGTCGTTAACCACGGCAACTCCTGACCCATATTATCGAAAACCTTAACCACCTCCGGCACCACATAGGTTAACAGGCCAATGGTCACCAGGATGGCAATAGTGGTCAAGATGATTGGATAGAACAACGCCAGCAGGATCTTCTGGCGCAACTGCTGTCGCATTTCGGTATAGTCAGCGAGCCGTTCAAGGACAATATCCAGATGACCTGCCTGTTCCCCTGCCGCCACTGTCGTGCGATAGATTTCGGGGAAGACATGGGGAAACTCCGCCAGACCATCGGCCAGGGTCCGCCCCTCCATCACGCGTGAACGGACCGAGAGAATCATACTCTGCAACCGCCCTTTTTCACTTTGACGCGCAACCGTCTGCAACGTCTCCTCAAGCGGCAATCCTGCCTGGACCAGTGTTGCAAACTGGCGGGTGATCAGGGCAAGTTCCGGAGCACTGATGCCGGGACGCCAGAAACGAGAACTACGGCTACGTTCCTCTTTTTTTGCAGCTTCCTCGACCTTCAGGGGCGTCAGCCCGCGATCACGTAACTGCTGGCGTACCTGTCTTGCCGTATCCCCTTCCAGGACACCACTTTGCTCCTTTGCGCGTCCATCAAGCGCCGTGTACGCAAATGCACCCATGACACTCTACTCCGCCGGGTCAGCCTGGCTGACCCGCAACACCTCTTCCATAGAGGTTTCACCATTGAGAACACGGCGAAAGCCGTCGCTGCGAATGCCACTGCCCTGTGTTCGGGCGTAACGCTCCATCTCCTGCTCTCCGACACCGTCATGCATCATGGTACGCAGCGTCTCGTCGATCACAATGAGTTCATAGATACCGGTTCGCCCGCGATACCCCTGGTTGCCGCAGGACTCACAACCGGCGCCAACTCGATATAATTCGGGCGGATTCCCTGCAGGGACACCGAGTACGGCACAATCCTTTTCATTTGCCGTGTAATGCTGCTTGCACTCGGGGCACAACAGGCGAACAAGTCGCTGTGCCAACACGCCGATAAGGCTGGATGAGAGTAAAAAGGGTTCTACCCCCATATCACGCAGCCGGGTTACCGCACCGATGGCGGTATTGGTGTGCAGGGTGGAGAGCACCAGATGACCAGTCAGGCTTGCCTGTATCGCGATCTCCACGGTCTCCAGGTCGCGTATTTCACCGACCATCACCACATCCGGGTCCTGGCGCAGGATCGCGCGCAGTCCACGGGAAAAACTCATATCCACCTTGGTGTTGACCTGGGTCTGCCCAATCCCATCAAGATAATATTCAATCGGGTCCTCAACCGTCAGAATGTTCCGTTGACTGTTGTTGAGTCGGCTGAGTGCTGCGTACAGGGTTGTGGTCTTACCCGAACCGGTAGGCCCGGTTACGAGAATAATTCCATACGGCTGATGAATCAGACGCTCCATTCGCTCCGTGCTGTGGCTGTCCATACCGAGCTGTTCCAGATCGAGACGACCAGCCTGCTTGTCCAGCAAGCGCAGAACCACTCGTTCGCCATGACCCGCCGGTAGTGTGGATACACGCACATCGACCGCCCTACCAGCCACCTTTAACGAGATTCTTCCGTCCTGAGGCAACCGTTTCTCCGCAATATCGAGGTGCGCCATAACCTTAATACGGGAGACCAACAGCGGCGCCAGAGCACGACTGGGCCGGAGCACCTCGCTCATCACCCCGTCGATACGAAAACGCACGACCATGGAATTTTCGAAGGACTCAATATGGATATCGGAGGCACCGTCGCGCACCGCCTCGGTCATCAACGCATTGATTAGGCGGATAATCGGGGCATCATCCTGACTCTCCATCAAGTCTTCCGGTTCGGCAATCTGCTCTACCACATGCTGCAGATCCAACTCCTCACCCAAGTCCCCCATGGCAAGCACGGTATCGTTACCGGCCTGTTCATAGGTTGACTGCAGTAGTGCATCAAACTGGGCTTCGCCGATCTCCTCCAGCTCAAAAGGCTGCTGCAGATAACGATAGGCCTCAGCAATACTCGCAAGAGCCGTATTTGAACGGTAGTAAAGGCGCTGCTGCTCCGGAAGATAGAGCAGACAGTGGCGGCGGGCAAACCCAAACGGGAGTTGTTTGGGCGATATCCCCTGACTCTCCACATCAACTTCTACACGCTCGGACATCGTCTCAATCCATCGCAGGTGCAGGTGGTTTATCAGAGACCTGTTGCGCCTCACTCGACATTTCATAGGGCGGAGGCAGCTCCAGAAATTTATCCATTTCTGGCAGCAGGGGTGAGGCATCATCCGACATGAGGCGCACGCCTCTTTCGCGTATATCCAGCTGCCGGGCACGGATATAGTTGTATTTATCGGCTGCGATGGCACTGCTCTGTTTGCCATCGCGCAAGATACGCGGATGCAGGAACACCATCAGATCCCGCTTAACCTTCTGCGTGGATTGATAGCGGAACAACCAACCGAGAAGCGGGATATCGCCGAGTAACGGAACCTTTTGTTCTGACTCCATCAATTTGTCGTCAATCAGGCCTCCCAGCACCAGAACCTTTCCATCATCAACCATCACCGTGGTTTTTACTGCGCGTTTGTCGGTGATTAGATCGGAGGCACCGGACGAACTGCTGCTCAGACTGGAAACCTCCTGGGAGATCTCCATTCGCACCGCGTCCCCCTCATTGATTTGTGGTTTGATTTTCAGTGTCAGACCGACATCCTGGCGCTGAATGGTCTGAAAGGGGTTGGACGGTGTAGAGCCTGTGCCGGTGGAGGTGTAGCTACCCGTGACGAACGGGACATTCTGGCCCACGGTGATTTCCGCCTCCTCGTTATCCATGGTCACGAGTGTCGGCGTCGAAAGGATATTATTGTTGGCATTGCCGCCAAGGGCCCGGATTAAGGCGCCAAACCGCACACCGTTACTCAGTGTATCGCCAATTCCCGCAGTCAGGCCATCGATGACTGAGGGTGGTGGGGTACCCGAATCCACCGCTGAGGCGATACCAAGTGCGGTATTCTTATTAAAGTCAATCAGCCCTACCGGACCATTATTCGATGAACCGTCATAGGCCCACTGGATACCCAACTCATTGGCGGTATCCGTCGAGACCTCGGCAATCACCGCCTTCACCATAACCTGCGCGCGTCGTACATCCAGGCGCCTGATCACCGATTCTAGATCGCGCATCACATCAGGCGGGGCATTGATAACCAGTGAATTGGTGCTCTCCTCCGCCTGAATGTTCAAACTCGATGCCGAAGTACTCCCTGGAGCCCCGCCTGCACCACCAGCCTTTTTCGCTGTAATCGTCTTCCCCACTGCACTCAGTACCGAGGCGAGATCCGCCGCCTTGGCATAGTGGAGATAGACAACTCGGGTATTACCACTGTTCTCAAGCGGAGTGTCCAGCCTTTCGATAATCCGCCTGAGGTGCTGCCTGGAAGATTTATCTCCACTTAGAATAACGCTGTTCGTACGGTTATCCGCGGTGACTTTCACCTCTGTGCCGGGGCCACCCTGTCCTCGACCCGGTGCCGTATTCTGTTGCAGCGAATTTAAAATACGCTCAACCTCACTCGCCGAGGCATGCTTAAGTGGGATTAACTCGATTTCAGCTTCGTTGGAAAGATCGATGCTGCGTATCAGTCGCATGACCTTCTGCACATTGGCGGCCGTGCTTGAAATGAT
Organism: Ectothiorhodospiraceae bacterium; assembly: GCA_041641735.1. GTDB lineage: Bacteria > Pseudomonadota > Gammaproteobacteria > Thiohalomonadales > Thiohalomonadaceae > JAPHTQ01. The sequence goes on along the minus strand of JBEPXU010000026.1, from coordinate 8,116 downwards.
CAATACATTGGTTGGCGCATAGGCGGCAAGGTGTGACTCCTGTGGGAGCAGCGGACGAAGAACCGGTACCAGTTGCGCCGCTGTCACATTATCCACCTGGATCACTCGGGTCACCGATTGATCCCCCCTCCCCCCATAGGTAGGAACGGCATCCTGTTTTGCATTCACCTTCGGCACAATTTTGGTGACATTCTTACCGGGGACCGCTGCAAACCCCTGAACATTGAGAACAGAAAGAAACACCTGATAAATTTCATCCGCCGCCATGGGACGCGATGAGATCACCGTCACCCTGCCCTTAACTCTCGGGTCGACAATAAAATTTTTCCCGGTCATTTCTGAGACCGTGGAGATCACAGAAGAGATATCGGTATCACGAAGATTAAGGGTCATTTCCTTATCGGCGGCAAACGCTAGCTGGCCAACAAGTACCAATGCCAGCAAAGAAAAGTACCTCATCCATATTCCTTTAGCGTTTATTCCCATACAGCAATATATCCTGATGTTTTTCCGCGACAGCCTTAATCAATTTCAAGTGTCAGCGATAACGGATTACCGCCACGCTCGACAGACACAACAAAGCGTCCGCCTTTCTTTACTTGCTGATAGAGCTGTTGCATGTTTTGCATATTTGTTAATTCGACGCCATTGACCGCCGTTACCACATCACCGGGTCTTAGCCCGGCACGAGCAAAGAGTGCACGGTTCTGGCCGGGACTGACACGATACCCTTTAAGTCCACCTGACTCCATCACAGGCTGTGCACGCACCAGTCCCATAGCTGCCCCGGGTTTTTCCAGAAGTGTTTGGCGCACTCCCCTTAAATGTCGTGTACGACCCGAAGTCCTGCTGCTTAGTGATGAGGAAGCTTGATTCGTCGAGGATTGATTATTAGCACCGGGTAAGAGCTCATCACGTGGCAAAGCCAGGGTTTCGAAACTGTCACCCCGTTTTAAAATCACCCGATCCGGATATATTTTATAAATCTGCGCAGCACCACCGACCACATCACCCACACGGTAACTTTTCTCGTCGTGTCCCTTATTGGCGATAATAACGATAGCGTTCTCCTGGCTATCTGCCGAAAAGACCCCCTTTAACGTCAAATTAAGCCGGGTCTCAGGGGCACTAATTGGCGCTGCGGTTATTTTTTTCTCGTTATCGGCCCCAAGGAGATGAAGCTCGGCCACTTTATCAAGTCCCTGTCCGCCAGCGGACCGGTTAAAGTCTGAAAGCTGATTTTCGACGAGGGGCGCCGGACGCTTGCCAGCGGTGCCTGTCACCGTCATCCATGTCAGGTCAGAAAGGGTATATGCCAACAGCAATACAAGAGCAACATTGACCCATCCTGCAATTCTGCGCAGGGGTATCGATGTTGTCATAAAGTCCATGTATTTTATTCCCTGGAACATATCATTATTTTTTATGTATCTGGTGGGACTACGGCACCTGGCACACACTCAATGCCAATCTCATCTTCTATACTCCTCCATGTCACCCTAATTATAGCCTTACAATAGCTTTAGCCGCCAATATCTGCCGGGGTAGCGTCTCCTGCAAAGTATCCAATCGCCAGAGGTCGAGGGGGAGAAAAAAGAACAATAGAACGCTGTCAGGCCGCCCAAAGCCCTGCGATACTCAAGCGCCTAGTTTGGCGGGAGCGCAGTGGAACTCCCGAAAAGCAAAAAGGCCGCATTGGCGGCCTTTTCTTCACTCTGCGTGTTGTTTAACCAAAATAGTCCGGTTCATTACCGGCTTTCCATTTGATATTGCATCCCAGACTCGGTTTTTGTTCCTCAAGTGGTGGCATATTTGCAAGCAGGGACTTAATTGCATCACTTAAATCGGCACCGGTCACAGGTTCATCATTACGCGGACGGGCTTCATCGAACTGGCCCCGGTAAACCAGCCGGTGGTCGGAATCGAAAAGATAAAAGTCCGGGGTACAGGCAGCGCGATAGGCCTTGGCCACCTCCTGAGTTTCGTCGAACAGGTAGGGGAAGGTGAAACCAAACTTCTCACTCATTGCCGGCATCTTATCCGGACCGTCATCCGGGTAATTGGCAACATCATTGCTGTTGATGGCCACAAATTCCACATCCTGTTGCTGAAACTCCCGGGCAATCTCGGCCAGTTTACCTGCGATATGCAATACATAGGGACAATGGTTACAGATAAAGACAACCAGCAACGGACGACCGCTGAAATCGGCCAGACTTACGGTCTTATCGGTTGCAGGTTCGGGCAAACTGAAAGCTGGAGCCGGTGTACCCAGCTCAAGCATGGTCGATGGGGTTCGTGCCATAGTTATTCCTCCGTATAGATGTTGTGACGTCATCCGTTTAGATAACAGCCATTCCTAATCTGGTTGAGACCCTTAATCAGAAAAATCACGTCATTCTCTCAGGATCGTTCACAATGACGTTCATCTTTTATCCACTATCCTAATGGCCCTTCCTCTACGACTGAACCGCCTTTCCACTAACGCGAAAACCAGAGACTGTTGAGTAGAGGCAAGCGATATTCAGCAAGGTCGTCATTCTCCTGTACACCAGGCTCAGGCGGTGACGGACACTCCCCACCCTCTCACCGCTGCTCATCCGGGGTAGTAACCGCTTAGAGGTTGGAGAAGAAGTCGGCCATGACCGGAACAAAACGCTCGCGGTCCACCAGGAAGGCATCGTGCCCCTGAAGAGACGGCAGGGCGTGAAAGGTAACATCCAGGCCACTCTCAGTAAGGAGTGCAGCAATGCTTTCCTGTTGATGCAATGGGAAGAGCACATCGGTCTCCACGCCGACCACCAGGGCCTTTTTTCCCGCCCCCTCTTCAGACAGGGCGATAAGGCGCTCGGTGTGGTCTTCCAGGTCAAACCAGTCCATGGCACGGGAGAGGTAGAGGTAGGAGTTCGCATCGAAGCTGCCAATGAATTTCTGTGCATTGGCCTCCAGGTAGGACTCGATCTGGAACTCAGGTTCGAAGGTATGACCTCTATCCGCATCGCCCACCACATCACGGCCAAAGCGTTCATCCCACTCCTCTGCCGAGCGGTAGGAGATAAGACCCAGCTTTCTTGCCAGGCGCATGCCGATAACCGGCTCCTTATCGGATGGGTATTGGCCGTTCATCCACGCCGGATCGTTACGGATGATCTCACGCTGAAGTGAGCGGACGGCAATCGCAAAGGGGGTTGCCTTGGCGGCAGAGCAGAGGGTGACCAGATTGTCCGTTTCGGACGGATAGTGTACCGCATAGGCCAGGGCCGTCATGCCCCCCAGGGATGCGCCAACAACGGCACGGAGACGCGGGATTTCCAGTGCCTTGATCACGGCACGTCCAGCCGCAGCAATATCCTCCACGGTCAATTCGGGGAAGTTCAGCCGGAAGGGCTCTCCCGTTCTCGGATCCGTCGAGGCGGGCCCTGTGGTACCAAAACAGCTACCAAGTGAGTTGACGCAAATGACGAAATAACGCTCGGTATCGATAGGTTTACCGGGCCCAATCATAAACTCCCACCAGCCAGGGCTGGTGTCTTCTTCTGATGAGGCAGCATGTGCCGATGGTGAAAGTCCGGTAAAGATCAACACCGCATTATCCCGCACATCATTCAGGTGCCCCCAACACTCATAGGCAATGTTGGCCTCAGGCAGTACACCGCCGCGATGCATTGCCAGCGGTCCTTCCAGTTTCACATAACGACGGGCAACATTTTTCCCGGAGGATTCAGCTGGAATTATCGGGTTAGTACTTTCAACAGACTGCAACACGGTTCTCTTTGTTCCTGTCTCAGTTAATGGGCACAAGGCCGTTATTCTTATCTCTCACTATCCGGGTTAACCGAACGCCTCGTCTTCACGCATATCCACCAGTTCGATTGTCCCGTTGGCCAGCATACCGGTGCGGTACAGATTGTGTGCCAGCACCTGTGGGGCGGCAATGATATGAAGTCGCGCTACCCTGGAGCACAACAGCCGAACAGCATTGACCGCCTCGGTAGCCGCCACCCCATCCTCGATATCCAGTTCCGCAAGGTCGATAGAGGGTATCGCTGGCAGCGTCTGCAACCAGCGCAGTAGGTCACGGCTGTTTACACCGGTCAAATCCCCGCTCAGGGAAAGTCGCTCGGTATCAAACCCCGCCTCCAACCCGCCTGAAAACGAATAGTGTTCCATTAGGTGGAAGTGGGGGGAAATATTGAAACCACAAGGGTCAGTGGAATTCAGCTATCCAGGCGGACAGTAAGGTTATCGATAATACGATCGACATGCGGGCGATGCTGCAGGGCACGCGCATGCTTGAGATGCTCGCGCGCCACCTCCGTCTCCTGCTCCTGCAACGCGATCTCACCCAGCAGGCAATGCACCAGGCTTCGGTCATTTTCAGTACGCAAACTGCCGCTGGCAGCGACAAGCAGATGCACCTTCGCCGCCGCAAGCCGACCATCGGCCATATCCACGACACCCTTCAACCAGTGATAATAGGCCAGCCCCTCTGAGCTGAGCATATTCGGCCAACGTACCTGCTCCATAGCCGCACGCACGGCGCTGATATTGCCCTCACGAAATGCATGAAACGCATGCCACACGGTTCCATTACGCAGTGCATCCCAGGTTAGCCATATAGCCAGTAGCGTAAACAGCCAGGCGAACCAGGACGTCTGCAAACTGAGGTATAACGCGCAGATGAAACTGAGTATGGCGATGATCAGGCGAATATCCGGCGAGAACTGCTGGATATGGCGTAGTAGCTGCTTGATGAGATTCCCCTCTTTATTATTGGCTTTCCAGTTGCCCCACTCCCCTCCATGGTAACCGAATGCATCGCATTATGGTCAAATGGACACCGCCACACCCTGTGGCAATCCCGACACGAAAAAGGGGCCGACCGGCCCCTTTTTACACCATCACAAACAATGCCGGTTTATTCGCCAGCAGCAATGGCTTTCATGCTCAGGCGGATACGGCCCTGCTTGTCGATTTCCAGCACCTTCACCTTAACGATGTCGCCTTCGCTCAGCTTGTCACTGACCTTCTCGACGCGCTCCTCGGAGATCTGGGAGATATGCACCAGACCGTCCTTGCCAGGCAGGACATTGACGAAGGCACCGAAGTCCATCAGCTTGTTGACGCGACCTTCGTAGATCTTGCCAACCTCCACATCGGCGGTGAGTTGCTCAATGCGACGCAGTGCTTCCTGACCTGCGGCATTGTCGACAGAGGCGATTTTGACGGTACCGTCATCGCTCAGGTCGATGCTCGCACCGGTCTCCTCGGTAATGGAGCGAATGGTCGCACCACCCTTGCCGATCACGTCACGGATCTTGTCCGGATTGATCTTCATGGTGAGATAGCGCGGCGCGTACTCGGACATCACCTCGCTCGGCTTGTCGATAACCTTATTCATCTCGCCGAGGATGTGCAGCCGACCCTCTTTGGCCTGCTCAAGGGCGATCTCCATGATCTCCTTGGTAATGCCCTCGATCTTGATGTCCATCTGCAGGGCAGTCACACCGTAATCGGTACCGGCCACTTTGAAGTCCATATCGCCCAGGTGATCCTCGTCACCCAGGATATCGGTCAGCACGGCGAACTTATCGGACTCCTTGATAAGACCCATCGCCACACCGGCAACCGGCGCCTTGAGCGGCACACCGGCGTCCATCATGGACAGGGCACTACCGCAGACACTGGCCATGGAGCTGGAACCGTTGGATTCGGTGATCTCGGAGACGACGCGAACGGTGTAAGGGAACTCGTCAACACTCGGCATCACCGCGGCAACGCCGCGCTTGGCCAGGCGGCCGTGACCGATCTCACGACGCTTGGGGCTGCCCACGCGACCGGTCTCGCCGACAGAGTATGGCGGGAAGTTATAGTGCAACATGAAGTGCTCTTTGCGCTCACCATCGAGTGCATCGATGATCTGTGCATCGCGGGCGGTACCGAGAGTGGTCACCACCATGGCCTGGGTCTCGCCACGGGTGAACAGCGCGGAACCGTGGGTACGCGGCAACACGCCGGTGCGTACGGTGATCGGGCGCACAGTGCGGGTATCACGACCATCGATGCGCGGCTCGCCGCTGATAATGCGACCGCGAACGATACGCTTCTCCAGCTTGCCCATCGCCTCACGAACCTTACCCTCATCGAGCGGGTTCTCGGCATCCTCGCCGCACAGCTTGGCAATCAGTTCGGAACGGATCTCACTCAGACGGCCGTAACGGGCCATCTTCTCGGTGATCTGGTAGGCCTCGGTGATTGCGACCTCGGCCTCGGCGGCAACGGCGCTGTCTGCGCTCTCGTCACGTACCGGCGGCTCCCACTCCCAGGGCTGGTTGCCGGCTTCCTGGGCCAGTTCGCGAACGGCATTGATCACGGTCTGCATCTGCTCATGACCGAACATAACGGAGCCGAGCATCTCCTCCTCGCTGAGGCAGTCGGCCTCGGACTCCACCATCAGTACCGCGTTTTCGGTACCGGCCACCATCAGATCCAGCTTGGAGGTCTCCAGCTGGGTCTTGCTGGGATTAAGGATATATTGCCCGTCGCTGTAGCCGACGCGGGCCGCACCGAGCGGACCGTTGAACGGTACACCGGAGACGGCCAGCGCCGCAGAGGTACCGAGCATGGCAACGACGTCAGGATTGATCTCCGGATCAAGGGAGACGACGGTGCAGATAACTTGTACTTCGTTAAGGAATCCGTCTGGAAAGAGGGGGCGGATGGGACGGTCGATAAGGCGGGAGGTGAGGGTTTCGTTTTCGCTGGGTCGACCTTCTCGGCGGAAGAAACCTCCGGGGATCTTGCCCGCGGCGTAGGTCTTTTCCTGGTAGTCGACAGTTAGCGGGAAGAAATCCCGACCTTCCTGTGCTTCTTTGGCGGCGACCACAGTAACCAGAACAGTGGTATCCCCCATGCTGGCCATCACAGCACCGCTGGCCTGGCGGGCGATTTCCCCCGTCTCCAGGGTGACCGTGTGCTCCCCATACTGGAACTCTTTCTTGACAGGCGTCACAGTTGATTCCTTTTTGGTTTGTATCGAATTGACCGCAGCGGCACAGGGATAGAAGGGGTGGCGCGAGAGCCTGGAAAAAGCTGTGGATTTACCAGATGCCTGAGTCCTGTCGCTTTTTCCTGCTCCGCTACCGTTACAGAATCCTCCGTATCCCCATGCCGCGTTGGTGAACTGAACAGCTAATTCGGTCTTACTTACGCAGACCGAGGCGAGAGATAATGGAGCGGTAACGCTCGATATCTTTCTTTTTCAGGTAATCCAGCAGTTTGCGACGCTGGCTTACCATGCGCAGCAGACCACGACGGGAATGGTGATCGTGGATATGCTCCTTGAAGTGGCCAGAGAGACCATCAATGTTGGCGGAAAGCAGTGCAATCTGCACTTCCGGGGAACCGGTATCGGTATCACTTTTGCCAAATTCCTTGATGATATTGGCTTTTTGCTCGTTGCTCAGAGACATCTGGTACGACTCCTAATTACTAGGTCAATAACTAAACGCGAATTTTAACCGTTGTTCCCCTGCGGGAACAAGATAAAAACGCCCTTTATACCCCTATCCACCCTGACTTATCAGGCGCTTAGGGGCGATACGGCCGTCATCAAGCACAGCCCCAACACCGACGAAATCGCCGGCATTGTCAAACAGACGCACCCACCCATCAGTGGGGGCCTGCGGTACCTGAACCGCCTGTCCCTGTCGAACATAGAACAGACTGCTCTCGGTCAGTTTCACCTCAGGGTAGTCCCCCAAGGCATGATCCAGTGGCAGCAGGAAGCGGTCGAGATTCTCAGCGCCCTCTTCCGCTTCATCCCGCAGTGTATCCAGGCTCACCATCCCCTCCTCATGGAAGGGACCGACCCTGGTACGGCGTAACTGGCTGAGGTGGGCGCCACAACCAAGCGCCGCGCCCAGGTCCTCAACCAGTGTTCGAATATAGGTGCCTTTGGAGCAATGGACGTAGAGTTCGATCTCGTCCCCCTCCAGGCGCAGTATCTTCAGCTCATGAATGGTCACCTGGCGCGGCTTGCGCTCTACCTCAATGCCCTGACGCGCCAGTTTGTAGAGCGGCTGACCGTTTTGCTTGATCGCCGAGTGCATTGGGG
>JBEPXU010000025.1:3309-13651 GCA_041641735.1 Ectothiorhodospiraceae bacterium | reverse complement strand
GCCGAGGAATGTCTCGATGCATTATTCCGCCTCGTCCTCGAGCTCGGCGGGACACTCTCCGGCGAGCATGGCATTGGGATGGTCAAGCGTGCCTTCGTGGCACGGGAGCTGGATGAAACCGCGCTGCAGTTGATGCGACAAATCAAACAGCAGTTTGACCCGAACGGCATCCTCAATCCCCATAAGACCCTGCCGGACGCCTAACGCTCGATCACGTTAACGGGCGACAGTGTGTGGCGCCTTCCGTTGCCACACTACCTCTCCGCCTGGATTAGTTTTTCTCCAGTAAGTGCCGGTAGATAGCGGTATCTGCATCACCGTGTGTGACCACGACGATGCGCTCGAATTGAGCGTCGAACTGACGCATTGACTCAAGAGCGATCCTTGCAGCGGCTTCCTTGGGGTAGCCGTAGACACCCGTGCTGATACAGGGAAATGCGATAGAACGGAGAAAGTGATTCAGGGCAAGTTCGAGGGAGCGGCGATAACAGCTGGCCAACAACTCAGGCTCTCCCTGATTACCGCCCTGCCACACTGGGCCGACGGTACTGATGATGTATCGAGCAGGCAAATCAAATCCCGGACTGAGCTTGGCATCACCGGTCTCGCAACCGCCCAGGGTCGCGTTATACTGCCGCAGCTCGGGGCCTGCCGCGCGGTGAATCGCACCGTCAACCCCGCCTCCGCCAAGCAGGCTGTTATTGGCGGCATTGACGATGGCATCCACGTCCATTCGAGTGATGTCACCCTGAGTAAGCTCAATCATTCAGCCTCCTCACACCCTATGCAACAGCGAACCGATATTACTATTTAACGACCCTCAGCGCCGGGCGTTTACTACCCTCATCATCAGGAGTATTGTCCGGTGGCGGCTCATCACCACCGTCATCCTCCTCAGTGAATACCATACCCTTGCCGTTCTCACGTGCATAGATGGCCAGCACAGACATCACCGGGACGCTGACATGCATCGGCGCACCGCTGAAACGGGCATCCATCTCCACATAGCCGTTACCCAACTCTAGGTTCTGAACGGCAGAGGGATTGATGTTAAGAACGATCTTGCCACCTTCGACAAACTGACGCGGCACCACCACCTGCTCATCCTCAGCATTGACGAGCACATAGGGTGTCATACCGTTATCAACAATCCAGTCGTAGAGGGCACGGATCAAATAGGGACGGCTGGGTGTCATAAACCTCTCTCACACGAATTTTCAGACCGTCCCCCCCACAGGAAACGGTCTGCATCATGGGCTATTAGTCGCGCATCTCCCGCTCAGCCTCACTCAGGCTGGCCTGGAAGGACTCACGCTCAAATATGCGATCGGCATAAGCCAAAACCGGTGCGGCCTGTTTCGGCAGTGAGATATTGAGTGATGGCAGGCGCCACAGCAGCGGCACCAGCGCGCAATCCACCAAAGAGAACTCATCACTCAGGAAGTAAGGCTTTTGCTCAAAGATCGGACTGACCATCACAAGGTTATCCCGAATCTCCTTTTTCGCCTTGCTTGCCGCCTTTTCGCCGCCGTTCAGAACCACATCAAAATGGGTGTAGAGGTCCTGTTCGAGGCGGTGCAACATCAGACGGTTGGTCGCGCGGGACACCGGATCGACGGGCATAAGCGGCGGATGGGGAAAACGCTCGTCCAAATACTCCATGATGACCTGAGAGCCGTACAAGACCAACTCACGGTCCACCAACGTAGGCACGGTGTTATAGGGATTGAGGTCGATCAGGTCTTCCGGTAAGTCACCGGGGTCGACGGATAAAATGTCGACATTGATACCCTTCTCGGCCAAAACGATTCGTACACGATGACTGTATACATCAGTATCGCCGGAAAACAGCGTCATTACAGAGCGTCGGTTCGCAACCACACCCATCTCAATCTCCTGCTAGCAAGTTCTCAAACAAAGAAGGGGGGCCGTGTGGCCCCCCTTCAATAATCCTGTGCCGACAATGCTTCCATCGGCGCTTGGCACGGGCCAGCTGTGTATTTTAGCACAACCAGACCCGTTTCAGGATTTTAGTGTACGTCCTTCCAGTACTCCTTCTTCAGGGCGTAGGCCACAACGAAGAAGACAGCCAGGAACAGCAGTACCCAGATACCGATCTGCTGACGCTTCAGCTTGACCGGCTCGGCCATATAGACCAGGAAGTTAGTCAGATCACGGGCGGCCTGGTCGAATTCCTGCTCGTCCATCTCGCCATGAGAGACCATCTCATAACCGGTGATCACAGTCTTTTCGTTACCCTGATGATCAATTTCGGTTTTGGTTACGACCTTTTTCCTGCCCTCCAGCTCCCACAGGACGTTGGGCATACCAACGCTGGGGAAGACTGCATTGTTGACGCCGAAGGGACGGCTCTCATCAATGTAGAAGGACTTCAGGTATGAGTAGATATAATCCGCACCACGGGCACGAGCCATCACGCTCAGATCCGGCGGAGGATTACCGAACCAGCGCTTGGCATCGCCCTGCGGCATAGCGATGGTCATGGTCTCACCCACCTTCTCACCGGCCAGCATCAGGTTACCCTCGACCTGGCCATCGGTCAGACCGATGTCCTTGCCCATACGGTTGTAACGCTGATAGGCAGCCGAGTGGCAGCTCAGGCAGTAGTTAACGAACAGTTTGGCGCCACGCTGCAGAGAAGCCTTGTCGGTCAGATCGACATTGGCGCTCTCCAGGTGCGGGCCTGCGCCAGCGGCCATAACGGCAGCCGGCAATGCGAACAGCAGTGCAATAATCAGTTTTTTCATTCTGTCACCCTCTCCGGTACCGGCTTGGTTTTCTCAAACTTCGGAATAATCGCCAGTGCAGCGAAGAATACGAAGTAATAGATAGTTCCGATCTGCGCCAGCAGCTTGTACAGGTCGGTGGTCGGTTTCATGCCGAGGAAGCCCAGCATGATGAAGTCGGCCACAAACAGGAACAGCAGAACCTTGAAGCACAGACCACGGTAGCGGATGGACTTGACCGGCTGGCGGTCGAGCCACGGCAGGAAGAACAGGATCACAACCGCTGCACCCATGGCCATTACACCCGGGAACGCGGAGCCGGCGACGGAGGGAACCGCACGCAGGATGGCGTAGAACGGGGTGAAGTACCAGACCGGGGCGATGTGCGCCGGTGTCTTCAGCGGGTTGGCCGGCTCGAAGTTCGGGTGCTCCAGGAAGAAGCCGCCCATCTCCGGCGCAAAGAAGACAATGGCGAAGAAGATCATCAGGAAGACCACCACGCCGACGATATCCTTCACGGTGTAGTAGGGGTGGAAGGGAATGCCATCGAGGGGCTTGCCATCCGGACCCTTGTTCTTCTTGATCTCAACGCCATCCGGGTTGTTGGAGCCAACCTCATGCAGAGCGATGACGTGCGCAACGATCAGCCCAATCAGTACCAGCGGTACGGCGATGACGTGGAAGGCGAAGAAGCGGTTCAGGGTGGCGTCGGAGACGACGAAGTCACCACGGATCCAGACTGAAAGCTCCTCACCATAGAAGGGCACCGCGGAGAACAGGTTAACGATAACCTGGGCACCCCAGTAGGACATCTGGCCCCAGGGCAGCAGGTAACCGAAGAACGCCTCGGCCATCAGTGCCAGGTAGATCAGGCAGCCGAAGATCCAAATCAGCTCGCGCGGCGCCTTGTAGGAGCCGTAGAGCAGACCGCGGAACATGTGCAGGTAGACCACCGCGAAGAAAGCGGAGGCACCGGTGGAGTGGGCGTAACGGATCACCCAGCCCCAGTTCACATCGCGCATGATGTATTCCACGGAACCGAATGCCAGACCACCGTCGGGCTTGTAGTTCATGGTCAGGAAGATGCCGGTTACGATCTGGATGACCAGTACCAACAGCGCCAGGGAACCGAAGAAATACCAGAAGTTAAAGTTCTTCGGCGCGTAGTATTCGGACAGGTGTTCCTTCCACATCTTGGTCAGCGGGAAGCGGGCGTCCACCCAGCCCAGCATTTGAGTCAGCATATTCATTATGCGGCACCTCCGTCTTCACCCACGAGAATCACGTTCTCGCTAAGGAACATGTAGGGCGGCACCTCGAGGTTCTTCGGTGCAGGGACTCCGGCGAATACGCGGCCGGCCAAATCAAACTTGGAGCCGTGGCAGGGGCAGAAGAAACCGCCCTTCCACTCCGGACCCAGGTCCGCCGGGGCGATTTCGGGACGGTAAGTGGGGGAGCAACCCAGGTGAGTACAGATACCGACCAGGACGGCATACTCGGGATGGTCCTCGCGGGTACGCAGTTCATTCTTGGCGTATTCCGGTTGCTGATCGGAGCCATCACTTGTCGGATCGAGAAGCATATCCTCGATGGTCGGCAGATCCTTCAGGTTCTGTTCGGTACGACGAATGATCCATACCGGCTTGCCGCGCCACTCGACGGTCAGCTTCTGACCGGGCTCGAGCTTGCTTACATCGGCCTCAACCGGTGCACCGGCTGCCTGTGCGCGTGCACTGGGCCACATGGACATTACTAACGGGGCGACTGCATAACCCGCACCGACGGCACCAACTACACTGGTGGCGGCGGTGAGGAAACGGCGGCGACCCTTATCTACGCCTTCTGTGCTCATTAAGCCTCTCCCAAGAATAAAAGACTTCGGTAATAAAAACCGTTATTTATGTGTGCAAGACCACCCTGCACACAAGCGCGCAAACAGCCGCGCGATAAAATTCAGCAAATAAGAAAATTCTTATCGACCAGGGTAATTAGCCGCATAGTTTCTTATAAATCTGCTCATCAGGTCAAGTTAAGCCGTCCTGATTTCATACCGGATTCGGCACATCAACAAAATGATTTTCCAGAGAAAAATGCTGGGATAAATGTTTTGTAAGCGCCTGGACACCATAGCGTTCCGTCGCGTGGTGACCGGCAGAGATGTAGTGGATCCCCATCTCCCGGGCGAGGTGGACAGTGGGCTCGGAGATCTCACCACTGATAAAGGCATCCAGTCCCAGTGCAGCCGCCTCCCCGATAAAGCCCTGCGCAGCCCCACTGCACCAGCCGACCCGGCTGATGAGGCGATCTCCCCCCTCGATGACAAGTGGCTCACGCCCCAACGGCCTGGCAACTCGCTGTGCCAGCTGTTCGAGGGTTAGTGGCTCGGGCAAGGTGGCTGCCATCGCCAGTCCACCATTGGGACCATGGCCGAAGCGCGTGTCGACCTCGAATCCCCACAATGCCGCCAGGCGGGCGTTGTTACCGAGACTCTCATGGCCATCAAGCGGCAGGTGGTAGGCCACAAGTGAAAGATTGTTTTCCAACAGCGCCTTGATACGACGCTGTTTGATACCGGTGACCGGCGCCGCCTCCCCTTTCCAGAAATAGCCATGGTGAACCAGCAACAGGTCCGCATTAAGTGAGATGGCCTCGTCGATCAAGGCCTTAGATGCCGTGACCCCACAGACCACACGCCTAACCTCATTGTTGCCTTCAACCTGCAAGCCGTTGGGACAATAGTCCTGATAACTCGCCACATCGAGCAGCGTATCGCAGTACTCCACCAGTTCGTTCAGCCTAACCATGCGTAATGCCTCTCCTTCAGGTAAGATCCAAGTTTACACCGCCTATATCGCCGAGAGTTGACGCTATGAAGCTGCGCAAAGCTATCGTTTTCCTGTTCCAATCGGCCACCATTGGCCTGGCCATCGCCTTTCTCGTGGTCGCAGGATTTCCCGAGTTGCTCAACGATAGTAAGGACAACGTTGTTGCATTTATAGAAAGCAATGCCCCGGCAACCAAGGCACGCCTGGCCGCCAACGGCCCAGTATCCTACGCCGACGCGGTAGACATTGCAGCCCCGGCCGTGGTGAACATACATAGCCGTAAAACCGTGGTTCAGGCCAGTCCCCTGCTGGATGATCCCTTCTTCCGCCGCTTCTTTGGTGAGCAGTTTGGAGTGAGCCCGCGAGAACGGGAAGAGACCTCGCTGGGATCCGGCGTTATCGTTAATGAGCACGGCTATATCCTGACCAACAACCATGTTGTCGACGGTGCCGAGGAGATCCAGGTGACCCTGCATGACGGGCGTAATAGTGCCGCCAAGGTGATGGGGACGGATGCCGAGGCGGATCTGGCAGTCCTCAAGGTGGAACTGGACAACCTTCCCAGCATCACGCTCGGGGACTCGGACAACCTGCGAGTCGGGGATGTAGTGCTGGCCATCGGCAATCCCTTTGGGGTCGGCCAGACGGTCACTCAGGGTATCGTCAGCGCAACAGGCCGCAGCGAGCTGGGTATCAACACCTTTGAAAACTTCATCCAGACCGATGCGGCCATCAATCCCGGCAACTCCGGTGGCGCACTGATCACCGCTCGCGGCGAGCTAATCGGTATCAATACCGCGATCTTCAGCCAGTCCGGCGGTTCGGAAGGTATCGGTTTTGCCATCCCGGTCAGCCTGGCCAAGATCAGCATGACGCAAATCGTCGAAAAAGGTTATGTAAGCCGTGGCTGGCTCGGTGTCGAGATCCAGGAGTTGAGCCCGGCACTGGCTGAATCGTTCGGTATCAAGGACGAAAGCGGGATCATCATCGCCGGGGTTCTGCGAAATGGACCAGCCGATAAGGCCGGGCTACAGCCGGGGGACATTATTCTCAAGGTCAACGACAAACCCGTCGACGGGGTCCATGCCGCACTTAACGCCATCGCTCAAACCCCTCCCGGGGAGAAGATCACTGTCAGTGGTGTACGCAACAAAAAACAGCTGAAGGTTGAGGCGGTGGTAGCCGAACGGCCTCGGCGGGAAACAAGGTAACAGGACTTAGTCTTGAGTAAGCACTTGGTTCTCAACCGCTTAACTTGCACCTGCCGCCTGTAAGCTTTACAAAGCCTTGTCGAGTGCCGCAAGGAATGCCTGATTCTCTTCCGGGGTACCGACCGTCACCCGCAGGCAGTAAGCCAGCGGACCGCTTTCCGCCTTCATGTTCTTGATCAACACCCCGTCTGCCTTGAGCGCTTCAAAGATACGGGCCGCCTCGCCGGTCGGAACGCGGAAGAGGATAAAGTTGGCGGCACTGGGGAAGACATCCAGTCCAGGCAGCTGCTCCATCGCGGACAGCAGTTTGCCCCGCTCTTCACGGATGATGGCAGTCTGCTGCTCGAAGGTATCAATATGCTTAAGAGCAAAGGCGGCGCTGGCCTGGGTCAAAACGTTGATGTTATAGGGCAGGCGCACCTTGTCGAACTGTTCCAGCCACTCGCCCGGACCGGCAAGCAGACCCAGGCGCAACCCTGCCAGTCCCAGCTTGGAGACGGTGCGCATCACCAGCAGATTATCGAACTCGCCCAGACGTGACATAAAACTCTTGCCGGCAAAGGCGTGGTAGGCCTCGTCCACCACCACCAGACCGTTAGCAGCACGGATGATCTGCTCCATCTCCGTCTCATCGAAGAGGTTGCCGGTGGGGTTATTCGGATAGGCAAGGTAGATCACTGCCGGATCATGCTGCTCGATCGCTTCGAGCATTGCACCCAGATCGAGGGAGAAGTCTTCCTTCAGTTGCACTCCGACATACTCCATGCCGGAGAAGGTGGCGATCATGCGGTACATGACAAAACCGGGTTCAGGAGCCAGAACTGTACGCCCCTCTCCACCCAGCGCCAGCGCAAGGATCTGGATAATCTCGTCGGAACCGTTACCCAGCATCAGCGACATCCCTTCGGGAATGTCCATGGTGCGGCGGAGCTCGTCAGTCAGCTCGCGTGCGGTGGGATCGGGATAGCGGTTGACATGGGTCGAGCGCAGCAGATCCAGCCACTCCTCGACCATCGCCTTGGGCCAGTGATAAGGGTTTTCCATCGCGTCCAGTTTGATCAGGTTGCCCGGATTGGGCACATGATAGGCGTTAATCGCCTGAATTTCAGGCCGCACCCACTGCGAAACTTTATCGTCAATCGTCATGTAAAAATTCCTCACCGCAAAGACGCAAAGAGCGCAAAGGCCTTGAGTGCTCAAGAAGACTCTTGCAACTCGTATTCGTCAAAACACTGCGAGATGCTTTTATTCCCTTTGCGACCTCCGCGTCTTTGCGGTGAATCAGTCCTAGTCTTTAATTCTGAACTCGGCGGAGCGGGCGTGGGCGGTGAGTCCTTCGCCGCGGGCCATCTTGGAGGCGGTCTTTCCCAGCTCGGAGGCGCCCTCGGCGGAGCACATAATCAGGCTGGAGCGCTTCTGGAAGTCGTAGACCCCCAGCGGTGAGCTGAAGCGTGCGGTACGCGAGGTGGGCAATACGTGGTTTGGACCGGCACAATAGTCACCCAGGGCCTCAGCGGTGTAACGACCCATGAAGATAGCACCGGCGTGACGAATTCGCGGGGCCAAAGCCAGCGGGTCCTCCACCGACAGCTCCAGGTGCTCAGGGGCAATGAAGTTGGCCACTTCAACCGCCTCGTCCATATCCTTCACCTTAACCAGTGCACCCCGCCCAGTAAGGGAGGTGGTAATAATCTCGCTACGCTCCATGGTGGGCAGCAGCTTGTCGACACTTTCAGCCACCTTGTCGAGGAAGGCGCCATCGGGACAAACCAGGATCGACTGGGCATCCTCGTCGTGCTCGGCCTGGGAGAAAAGGTCCATGGCGATCCAGTCCGGATCGGTCTTACCATCGCAGACCACCAGAATCTCGGAGGGACCGGCGATCATGTCGATACCGACGGTACCAAACACCATCCCCTTGGCCGTGGCGACAAAGATATTGCCGGGGCCGACGATCTTGTCCACCTGCGGTACCGTCTCGGTGCCATAGGCCAGGGCAGCGACCGCCTGCGCCCCGCCGAGTGCGAAGACCTTGTCGACACCACAGACGGCTGCCGCGGCCAGCACCAGCTCATTGACCTCGCCGTCAGGGGTCGGCACCACCATAATGAGCTCCTGTACCCCGGCCACTTTGGCCGGCAGGGCATTCATCAGCACCGATGACGGATAGGCCGCCTTGCCCCCCGGCACATACAGCCCGGCACGGTCCAGCGGGCTCACCTGCTGCCCCAGCAGGGTCCCATCCGCCTCGGTGTAGGACCAGGATTCCTGCTTCTGCTTCTCATGGTAGGTACGAACCCGCTCGGCGGATTTTTCCAGCGCTTCGCGCTGCTCGGCCGGAATCGCATCCAGCGCCTTATGCAGGCGCTCCTGGGGGATTTCCAGCTCCGCCATGCTACTGACGCTCATACGATCGAAGCGGTTGGTGTACTCCAGTAACGCCGCATCGCCACGCTCCCTTACCGCGGTCAGTATCTCACGAACAATGGTATTGACCTTGTCGTCGGAGACACCTTCCCAGGCCAGTATCTTCTCCAATGCAGGCCAGAATTCGTTGTTTGTACTGTCGAGTCGGGTGATATCAACCATAGTGACTGCTTCCGGATTGGTAGTGCAGGGAATGGGGGAATATTACGCTGTTCGGCGCGAGACCGACAGGGGGTCAGCTCTTTCGGTTCTTTTCAACCGCCTCGGCGATATGGTCGATGAAGTCCTGTACCCTTTCATGCTTCATCTTCATCGAGGCCTTGTTGACCACCAGACGCGAACTGATGTCGGCAATATGCTCCATGGGTTCCAGCCCGTTGGCCTTGAGGGTATTGCCGGTGTCGACCAGGTCGACGATACGATCAGCCAATCCCACCAGCGGAGCCAGTTCCATGGAACCGTAGAGTTTGATGATCTCCACCTGCTTGCCCAGTCCGGCATAGTAGCGGCGGGTGGAGTTGACGAACTTGGTGGCGATCTTCATCCGACCGGCAGGCTCTCCGCCCTCTTTCGGGCCCGCCACCATCAGCTTACATTTGGCGATATTCAGATCCAGCGGTTCGTAAAGCCCCTCACCGCCATGTTCCATCAAGACATCCTTGCCCGCCACGCCCAGGTCGGCGGCACCGTACTCGACATAGGTCGGCACATCCGAGGCGCGGATAATCACCAGCTTCACATCCTCATGGTTGGTATCGAGGATAAGCTTACGGCTCTTTTCCGGATCGTCCTTGGGCTCGATACCGGCGTGCGCCAGCAGAGGCAGGGTTTCCTTGAAGATACGCCCCTTGGAGAGGGCAATAGTCAGGGTATTGCTCATGGCATCACATCCATCATCACCGGCCCCTCGAAATGCGTCTCGGGCACACGGCGGATCCGTGCCCCAAGCTGGGCCAGCTTCTCTTCGATACACTCGTAACCGCGGTCAATATGGTAAATACGGTCCACAACGGTTTCACCGTCGGCCACCAGGCCCGCCAGCACAAGGCTGGCCGAGGCCCGCAGGTCTGTCGCCATCACGGGGGCGCCGGTCAGGCCATCAACCCCGGTAGTGATCGCGGTATTTCCTTCA
>JBEPXU010000025.1:0-3299 GCA_041641735.1 Ectothiorhodospiraceae bacterium | reverse complement strand
CATGCGCTGCAGCTCCTGCACATGCATGAAGCGGTTCTCAAAGACGGTCTCAATGATCTGTCCGGATCCCTCGGCAATGCAGTTAAGTGCAGTGAACTGTGCCTGCATGTCGGTGGGAAAATCCGGATAGGGCGCGGTATCCAGGTCGACGGCCTTCGGTCGTTTTCCGTGCATATCCAGGCTTATCCAGTCTTCGCCGCACTCGATATCGGCCCCCGCCTCCTTGAGTTTGTCCAAAACAGCGTCGAGCAGGTCGGGGCGGGTATCCTTCAGTTTTACCTTGCCGCCGGTGATTGCCGCGGCCACCAGGTAGGTACCGGTCTCGATGCGATCAGGCAGGACGCAATAGGTCCCCCCATGCAAACGCTCCACGCCCTCAATGGTGATGGTATCGGTACCTGCACCACTGACCTTGGCGCCAATGCTATTGAGGAAATTGGCCAGGTCCACCACCTCAGGCTCCCGCGCGGCATTGTTAATCACCGTGGTCCCGTCAGCAAGCGTGGCGGCAATCATCAGGTTCTCGGTACCGGTGACCGTCACCAGTTCCAGATCCAGCACCGCCCCCTTGAGGCGACCGCCGGGGGTCTCCGCCTTGATATAGCCGCTCTCAACCTTGATATCGGCACCCATGGCGCGCAGGCCGTCGATGTGGATATTCACCGGCCGCGAACCGATGGCACAGCCACCGGGCAGAGAGACCTCGGCCTTGCCGTGACGGGCCAACAAGGGCCCCAATACCAGGATGGAGGCACGCATGGTACGTACCAGCTCATAGGGGGCATAGAGTTCGCAAATGGTCGAGGCGTGCACCTCGATATTCAGCTTCTCGTCGATAACCAACTCCACGCCCATGTTCCCCAATAGCTCCATGGTGGTGGTAATGTCGTGCAGATGCGGGACATTGCAAATGGTTACCGGTTCGTCGGCAAGCAGCGTCGCCGCGAGGATGGGCAGCGCCGAGTTTTTGGCACCGGATATGCGGATCTCGCCGTTGAGGGTCGTTCCGCCGGTAATGATTAGTTTATCCATGTTTCTCGCTGTTGAAGGATTGGTGCCGCCTGGCAGGGAGTGCCAAGGGCTGCCGGTGCCTCAAGATATCTGCATCTTGCTGGCGGTCTTCCACTCTTCCGGGGTGTAAGCCTTGGGGTTAAAGGCGTGAATCTCGCCCGAGGTAATCTTCTCAAACAGAATGGCGTTGAGCATCTGCTCGCGCTTGATACGCGGTTTACCTTCAAACTCCGCACTGACCACGGTTGCATTAAAATGGCTGCCATCACTTTCGATGGTCACTTCGGCACCGGGCAAACCCGCCTCAATCATCGCTTTGACGTCTTCTGGCTGCATACACTCATTCATCCGGATGGTTGAAAATGAATCGGAAATCATACCGTCTGGGGCGGGATTATGTAACCCTTGTTACACGATCCCGGTCACAAGGCGCGCAAATCCCCTTGCAGATCACTTCCCTTCGAGCGGCAGGATATGCTCCATATCACTGGCACGGGCAATCGCCAGCAATTGTTCGGGAACATGGCGAAAGTGGATATCGGCCCCCAGTTCGCGGGTCGCACGCATCCACTGGGTAAGCAGTGCCAACCCGGCGCTATCCACCCTGCCTACCTCAGCTAGGTCCATGACCAGCCCGTTGCTGAACTCCGCCAGGAGCGACTGGCTCTGCTGAAGGACACTATTGGCCGTGGCAAAGGTCAAATCACCGCTAACACAGAGGACGCCTGAGTCGCCGCGGTATACCGTGACTGCCTTGGGATTAGGGCTGCTCACCGGCATCCTCCTTGTTCTTGCTGTTCATTTTTGCGAGTTTGGTCAGCAGGGCATCCATCCCGCCACGGGCGATTTCGCTGGCAAAGGAGCTACGGTAATTGGTCACCAGACTGACACCGTCGATACTGATGTCATACACCTTCCACTCCCCTTCACGATTGCGATACATACTATAGAAGATCGGTATGTTCACACCCCCAGACTGTACAATCTCGGTTTTTACCGTCACACGACGGTCACCCTCTGCCGCATGAAAGGGCAGATAGCGGATCTTCTGATCGGTGTACTCCAACAGGGCCGTGGCATAGGTCCTGATCAGCAGGGTCTGAAACTCCTGACTGAACTGCTTGCGCTGTTCCGGAGTGGCCGTACGCCAATGGCGGCCCAAGACCCAAGCTGACATACGCCTGAAGTCAAAGTGCGGCAGGATCAGCTCCTCGACCAGCGGATAGATCCGATCGCTATCCTTCTGCAGGGCATCCCGCTCACTGCGCAAACGCTCGAGTACACGGCTAGTCGTGTCGCTCACCAGTTGCTGGGCCGGATGCACGGCAGCCAGCAGTGCCTGGCTAAAGAGAAGCAGGGTCAGCAGACAGGCTGTTGAACGGAAGCGGATTGGCACTATTTGCTATCCCCCTCCGAACTTTTGCTGAAGAGTAACTGACCGATCATCTGCTCCAGGATTAGCGCCGACTGTGTCAGTATGATTTCATCGCCATCCTTCAGCACCTCAAAATCCCCGCCGGGTTCCAGTCCGACATACTGCTCCCCAAGCAGACCGGAAGTGTAAATGGCAGCACTGGTATCCATCGGCAACTCATTGTATTGGCTACTGATATTCAGCGTCACCACCGCCTGAAAGGTCTTCGGGTCAAAGCCGATGTTGGTCACACGCCCGATGCGAACACCCGCTACCGTAACCGGTGAGCGCACCTTCAGCCCGCTGATGTTATCGAACCGGGCAGTGACGTTATAACCCTCATCGTCATTGACCACGGTGAGGTTACTCACCTGCATGGCGAGCATGAACAGGGCTGCCATACCTGCAGCGATGAACAGACCGACCCAGATTTCAACTGTCCTTGAATGCAACATATCAATTATCTCCAAACATCAATGCGGTGAGGATAAAGTCCAGCCCCAGCACCGCCAGGGATGTATGAACCACGGTTCGCGTTGTAGCTCGGCTGACCCCCTCTGAAGTGGGTGTCGCGTCATAACCCTCAAAAATTGCGATCCAGCCGGCGACCACGCCAAAAACCAGACTCTTGATGACGCCGTTAATGATGTCATCGTTGAAATCGATGCTCGACTGGATTTGCGACCAGTAGGCCCCCTCATCCACACCCAGCAGACCGACACCGACGAAATAGCCTCCCATCACCCCCACGGCACTGAAGATTGCCGTCAGCAGAGGCACAGAGATAAAACTTGCGAGAAATCGTGGAGACAGGACCCGCTTGATCGGGTCTACCGCCATCATCTCCATGCCGGAAAGCTGCTCGGTGGCCTTC
>JBEPXU010000024.1:0-14009 GCA_041641735.1 Ectothiorhodospiraceae bacterium | reverse complement strand
CGCTATCTCAATGCGCTGCTCCTTGAAAAACTGGGGGAAACGAAGAAAGCCCGAACATTGCTTGAGTCATTACTCAAGCAACATCCCGAACGCATCGCTTATATATATGAACTTGCTCAACTTGAAAGTGGCTCTAATCAGCCCCAACGAGCATCACAATACTATCAGCAGGGACTTAAGCAGTACCCGGGTAACATATTGCTGACCCTGGCCTACTCCCGTCACCTGCTCAATGGTGAACACTATCCCAAGGCACGTACCCTGCTGGAGGACTTGTTGCGCGACTCACCTGAGAATGCAAAAGCCTACCAATTACTAGCTGAACTTGAGGCCGAGGATGGCAACAAACCCGCCTCTTATCTCGCCCAGGCCGAGTACTTCTATCTTATCGGTGAGCCTCATAGTGCCATCGATCAGCTCAACACGGCCAAACGTTTTCACACCCTGCCCAACTATTATGAATCGCGTATAGACGCAAGACTGGAACAAATCAAGGATGAAATTGAACGGCACAAACCTACTAAGT
This sequence comes from Ectothiorhodospiraceae bacterium, assembly GCA_041641735.1. Classification (GTDB taxonomy): domain Bacteria; phylum Pseudomonadota; class Gammaproteobacteria; order Thiohalomonadales; family Thiohalomonadaceae; genus JAPHTQ01. The sequence goes on along the minus strand of JBEPXU010000024.1, from coordinate 13,483 downwards.
AGCATGGATTTACAATGTGTGAACCGAATACAAACCCATTGCTGCTTAATGCTCGAAGCCGATATTTCTGATAATAAACAACAGTTATTAAAGAATTCCTACTCTACTAATATATATAGAATTTTTCGCCTCCCCCCTTGCGTTCCCCTACCCATTGGGTATGCTTACATTGTCCTGCGAAACAGGACCCGATACCTAAGGTCCTGAAGCGACTAAGGATGCGGCAAGGATGAACAGCATAGCAGTTAACGTTAAATGGAATTAATACGGAACTCGCTACTGCCATAAGCAAAACTCATTCTTAGGAGGAAGCAATGCGGAAAACCGCACGACTTGTAACTACAGCAAGCGCTCTGGCCACCGTAATCGGTGTTTTGAGCTTATCCCCCCAATTGGCTTCTGCAGCTGATGCATCGGTTGTTGAGCAAGGCAAGAAACTCGCCTTTGATCGCAAAAAAGGTAACTGTCTGGCCTGCCACCAAATTGAAGGTGGTAACCTGCCGGGTAATATTGGTCCGCCGCTGGTGGCCATGAAAGCCCGCTTCCCGGACAAGTCCAAGCTGCGTGCTCAAATCAATGATTCCACCAAAAGCAACCCCAACAGCATGATGCCGCCCTTCGGTCGTCACAATATCCTGACCGATAGCGAAATCGATAAAGTGGTGGAATTCATCTACACACTTTGATGACAACAGCTGCTAGATATATTTTTTGAGGAGTTTAACTGTGAATATGAAACGCAGAGTTTTTCTTAAAGGTACCATGGCGAGCGGCGCTGTAGCTGTCGCTGTTGGCGCTGGTCTGCTCAGCCCACGTCAAGTACTGGCCGCCTGGCCGAAATCCGCCTTTGAGGCCAAAGATGTCAGCGGTGCCATGAACGGCATCTATGGCAGCGACCTTGCACCTGCGAGCAAGGACATCGAGGTCGACGCGCCTGACATCGCTGAGAACGGTGCAGTTGTTCCGGTCAAGGTCAAAACCTCACTGAGCAATGTTGAAAGCATTAGCATCATCTCTGAAAAGAACCCGACTCCTTTGGTTGCCAAGTTCAACATGACAGGCAAAACCGAGGGCCACATTTCCACACGAATCAAAATGGGCCAAAGCTCCAACGTGATCGCCGTGGTTAAGGCCGATGGCAAACTGTACAGCGCGCGTAAGGAAGTCAAGGTCACCATCGGTGGCTGTGGCGGTTAATCGCGGCATTAACAGTAATTCACAAAGATATTCGAGTTTGGAGATAGTGAATAATGGCTAAGACAATCAAGATTCGCGCCAGAATTAAAGGTGGTGTTTGCGAAGTAAAATCTCTCATCAAGCACCCGATGGAGACTGGCCAGCGCAAAAACAAGAAAACCGGCAAGAAAATTCCTGCCCACTTCATTCAGGAAGTCAACTGTGAGCACAATGGCAACTCCGTCATGACTGCTGACTGGGGTACTGCTATTTCAGCCAATCCCTACCTGTCTTTCTCATTCACCGGCGCCAAAAAAGGTGACACCTTTAAGCTGAGCTGGGTAGACAACAAGGGTGAGAGCGACTCTGCCGAGGTTGCGATCAAATAAATAAGGTCCGGTTTTATCAAACCTGTACCTTAAATTTTGGATGTAAGGAGTCACAATATGCGTAAAATCGCCTTAACAGCTACAGCGGTTGCCCTCTTCGCCGGCATGCCGCTTGCTGCACAAGCGACCCCGGCGGAGGACCTGCAGGAGTTTCGTGAATACTTCATGAAGCGCTTCCCGGGTATCCAGCTGGAAGAGTATAAAAATGGCGTATATGCCGTTAACGCAGACGCCCGCGCCTCATGGGAGGCCATTGAGGAATTTCCTCCCTACGAGGATGGCGTGGAGATGGGTAAGGAGCTGTTTAACACTCCCTTTGCCAATGGCAAGACCTACGCCAGCTGTTTCCCCAACGGTGGTATGGGCATTCGTCAAAACTACCCCTATTTTGACGCTGCCAGCGGCGAGGTCAAAACCCTTGAGGGTGAGATCAACGAGTGCCGTACCAAGAACGGCGAAAAGCCACTGGGCTGGAAGAAAGGCAAAATTGCTGCCATCTCTGCCTACATGGCTTCCACCTCTAATGGCAAAAAGCTGAATATCAAGGTTCCCAATGATCCTCAGGCACTGGCCAGCTACAACCGTGGCAAGATGCACTTCTATGCCAAGCGTGGTCAACTGAACCTCTCCTGCGCAAACTGTCACAAAGACAGCGCTGGCCGGAGAATTCGTGCTGATACCCTCAGCCCGGCACTCGGCCACCCGACTCACTTCCCCGTCTGGCGCTTGAAGTGGGCCGGCAAGTCCAGTGACACCACCCTGGGTGGTTTTGGCACCATGCACCGTCGCTACGGTGGCTGTAACAAGCAGGTTCGTGCCAAGCCATTCAAGGCGCAGAGTGATGAGTATAAGGCGTTGGAGTATTTCCACACCTATATGAGTAACGGTATCTCCGTTAACGCGCCAAGTACTCGTAAGTAATTGTTCTTGCGACTGAAAAACCCGGCCTCGGCCGGGTTTTTTTTTGCCTGACATCAGGCTGCCCGGGCTTACTTAACTGTGATAGCATTACAACGTTTTGATATTTTTTATATCTTTTTTATTAATAAGTACATTTTATCCGCTATTTGGCGTTAACGAAGGGAGACTGTGGTGGAGCTTACTACTGAAATGATGTGGGTGCTGGGCATCCTGGCATTTACCATTTATCTATTTGTTTCAGAGGTTGTACGTGTGGATGTGGCTGCAGTGCTGGTCATGGTAGTACTGGGACTGACCACCGTGATCCCGGATGCTGTGGTACCGGCGCTGGTCGATCCACGTCAACTGTTTGTCGGCTTTTCCAGTAATGCGGTGATCTCAATCATTGCCGTCATGATTATCGGGGCCGGGTTGGATAAAACTGGCCTTATGAGCAAATTCGCCTCATTCATTATGCGTGTCGGCGGTTCCACGGAGGGGCGTATCATCCCCCTTATCTCGGGTACGGTGGGGGTTATCTCCAGCTTCATGCAGAATGTTGGTGCTGCAGCGCTGTTCCTGCCAGTGGTCAGCCGCATATCGGGCCGTACAGGCCTGCCCATGTCACGCTTATTAATGCCGATGGGCTTTACCGCAATCCTCGGCGGTACCATGACCATGATCGGTTCCAGCCCCCTGATCTTGCTCAATGACCTGATCCTGACCTCAAACCAGTCACTCCCTGACGATCAACAGATGCGTACCTTCGAGCTGTTCGACGTCACGCCTATTGGTTTAGCCCTCGTTGCCACCGGTATCATCTATTTTGTTATCGCTGGACGGTTCGTCCTTCCTGTGAACAAATCAGAGGGAACCGGTGCGGGTAATACGCTGCAATACTTCCGTGACACTTATGGGCTGGAGGGGGATATCTTTGAACTCTCCGTTCCTGCCGGTAACCGCATTGCCGGAATGACTATCGAACAACTGGAATCCAACCTGGATCATACTGTCTCGATCATTGCCATGCGCACAGACAGTCATACACGCGTTGCCCCCTCAAGGGACATCGTTGTCGAGCCCGGTTCGATTATTGCGCTGATGGGGCCTGCCTCGCCGATTAAGGTCTTTGCTGATGCCTATGAACTTCGGGTCTCCGACCACCTATCAGCCCTCGCAGAGGTACTGACACAGAGCCGTTCTGGCATCTCTGAGGTGGTCATCCCGCCCAGTTCGAGTTTAACGGGAAAGAGCATGCATGACCTTCGCATGCGCAACAGCTATGGTATGAATGTGCTTGCTGTTCACCGGGGTAACGAGACCATTCGCAGTGAACTGCGTGAACTGGTTCTTCAGGCCGGTGACACGCTGGTCCAGCACAGCACCTGGGATGATTTGGCAGCCATCGACAAGAACCACAATGACTTTTTGGTGGTAACACAGGATTACCCCCATGAGGAACTGCGTCCGCAGAAGGTCCCTCACGCTACCATATTCTTCCTCATCGCACTCGGCCTGGTCCTGTTTACAGATGTACGCCTTTCCATCGCCCTGCTTACCGGCGCCGTTGGTATGATTTTAAGCCGTGTCCTGACGATTGACGAAGCCTATGAGGCGGTAAGCTGGAAGACGGTCTTTCTGCTTGCCAGTCTAATCCCGTTAGGCGCTGCGGTTGAAACCAGCGGCACTGCAGAGTGGATCGCCAAATCCACCCTGGACATCATTGGCGATGTCAGTCCATTCGTGCTGCAGGCCGTTATTGCAGTACTGGCAACCTTCTTCACCCTGGTCATGTCCAATGTCGGGGCAACCGTGCTTCTGGTACCCCTTGCCGTCAATATCGCCGTTGCGGCTCAGGCAAACGGAATCGATGCCAACCCCGCTGTGTTTGCGCTGACAGTGGCTATTGCGACCTCCAACTCCTTCCTTATCCCGACACATCAGGTTAATGCCCTGATAATGGGACCAGCTGGCTACCGGGTTAAGGACTTTATGCGTGCTGGTGGTGTTATGACAGTCCTTTTCCTTGTCGTAATGATGGCAATGCTTAACGTTGTTTTCTAACTTGAGCTAGTCGTTTCCCGAACACAATAAAGGCGGCCTCTGGCCGCCTTTATTGATTTGGCAACACCTATAGGTACGACGCCGAAAATAGCAATGGAATTATGCCTCCGACTTGAGGCGACTTCGTATTAACCCAATGGGTACGCCACACCGGTGAGGACATATACAATCACTAACTCGGGGGACTATAGTACTGCGCCTGCCTTAACCAGGCTGCTGCTCTACTGTGAAGCCTCAAGTACCGGCTTGATGGTGTTATAGACCTGCTCAACCGAGATAACCTGAAGACAAACATTATCGTGACACGGCGTCTTGCGATGATTGGAAGCACTTACACAGGGGGAACAGGCTAACCCGGCAAATATCGGTGTTGAATTACCCAGTGAACCATACAGGTGCGGTGTCTCCGGACCAAACAATACAAAGGTAGGCATGGGGGTCACTGCAGAGAAATGGCCCGGCCCGGAGTCGTTGGTGACCATCAACGTAGAGATGGAATACAGGTGTGGCAGTTCAGAGAAACCTACCCTTCCGGCAAAATTGATGCAGCGCTGGTTATCCACCTGCTGCTTCAGCCCTGCCGCTTCCTCGCGCTCTGAGGGTGCCCCTGTGATTAATACCAACGCATCCTCATAGTCATTTAAAATCCGGCGCATCAATTCAATATAACGCTCTGGCATCCAGCGTCTTTGTATCAACAGCTCGCTGGCATTGGGATTAATCAGGATAATTCTGTGTTTCTGCGAGTCAAAGTCAGGGTAATCCTCCCTCACCCGCTGGCGCATCGGTTCCAGCTCTTCCTCACTGAATTCCAGCTGCGTAAGCTCAATTTCACTATCGTCGATGAGGGTCTTGGAGTAAGGCAGCTCTTCCCTGTCGCTGGTTACCGCATTCACCAGAGCAATGAAATTTTTGGCGATATGCATGTGGGCGTTATAGGCCACTTTATGTGTCAGCATATCGCCGCGGTAGAGTCCCTCATTATGGAAGGCATGGTAGCCAACACGATTGGAGGCACCACTCATACCGGTCAGTAGTGCGCTATAACGAGAGAACAACTCAAGATCAATAACCGTATCGATGTTGTGACGCCGGGTCCATAAAAGGAATTTAAGGCTATCCATTGCCAGCGAGACGAGCCCGTCCTCACTGATGGTAAAGACATTCTCTTCAGGAACCGTACCGAGTAAACGCAGGCTGGGGGCGTTTTTCTTGAAAATCACAAAGTAAAGTTCGGCCCCCTGTCGCTGAAGCTTGCGCATCGCCGGGTCGACGAGGATCGCACTACCCATCTCCGACAACTCGACAAGCAACACCTTTTTCGGTTTTACCGCTTTCCGCTCTGCGAAGAGCTGAAGCACCTTTTGAAAAAGTGAAACGAGGAAGCACAGCGGTACACCCGCAAAGTAATCCACCTTCCTCATAGTATCGACTTTCATGCAACAACCCTCAAATCGTATGTTTACCCTTAAGATACACCTGCAACCCCGGCAGGCTGGCAACCACCAGCACGATGCCATAGAGAATGGACATGGCCAGCACATTCACCTTATCCGCACCGATCATGGTGAACAATCCTATCATGGCACCTTCACGAATGCCCCAACCGGCCAGCGATAGCGGGATAAGTGTGAGTAACAGCACGGGGGGAACAATAATCAGAAATGTAAGCAGATCAAATGGCATCTCTACACTGCGACCGACCAGAAATATCGCCATCAGCGAGAGAAAGTGCACGGTCAATGACAGTGCAATTTGCACCGCGGCAGCACGCGGAGAAGAGAGCACCTGTGACATGTGCGCCGAGATGGTATGAAAGACCCGGCTCGGACGCCAGTGACGCAGAGATTCAATGTGACGCAGCAATACCAGACCAATAAAACCCATAATCCCTGAGCCAACAATGAGGTTGATTGTCAGGAACATTCCAGGTGGCAACAGGTCGGGATTGAGCGCATTGGCCGTAATATTCAGCAACAACAATCCCAACAACCCCAACACCCGATCAATAAACACCCCATAGAAAGCGTCCCGTTTGCGCACGCCCTGACGTGCCACATCCAGCACACGGATTGCATCTCCACCTATACTTGTCGGCAGCCCCTGGTTGAAGAAGGTCCCTTTAAAATAACTCTTCAGATAGAAACTGAAGGGATGGTCATAGCCCAGTGGGCGCATCACCAATGACCAACGATAGGCCGCTACTGTGGTACTCAAAAGCTGGAAGACAATACCTAACAGCAATAACCTCGGAACAATATCCCGATAATGATCGATGACCTGGGAAAAATCGACCGAACGGAAGATAAGTCCCAGGATCAGTGAAGTGACAATGATGCGTAACAACACACCCCAGGGCGAGCCCTTGCTGTCGGGCTCAATGTCATCCACTTCACGCTCAACCTCAACGACGCGTTTTCTCGCAAACAGTGTCCGTAGATTTTTGGCAGATCCCACCAGACAGACCAGCGCAACCGTGATCTCCAGCCAACGCGCCTGATCGTACCCGCTCTCATGGAACAGCAGCAGGGTCAGTGCTGCGAAAAACAGCAGTACAGCAAAGAAGCGTTGTGCCGCATCCGTCGTCCCCCACTCAATCAACGGTGCAAAATAGTAACTGACCAGTACCGAGGTCCATGCGATCGCCGCACCGCCCAGCACATCGTAGGGCCAATGCACCCCCACCGCCATACGTGAAATCCCCACCAGAACACCCAGCCCAAGCAGAGCCACTTTCCAGTGCAGCGCGGTATCCTTGCGGTGACAAAAGAGCGCAACGAGGCTGAAGATCGCTGTCGTATGCCCAGAGGGAAAAGCGACGGCCTTGTGCGCAATACCGATAACGGTAAGCTCATCCGCAGTCAACACCGCTGGAGGACGCATCACCAGCAACCACTCCTTTAGACCGTGAACCACCAGCGTGCTGAGTATGGCAGAAAACATCAGTACCCAGAGCAACATCGGACGGCGCTCAATGAGCAACAGTGCGGCAGAAAAAACGACCAGCGAATCACCGAAGGTAGTGATGTTGGCCCACAGCCACTCCCCGGTGTAACCGCTCAGACCATTAAAGACATGAAACAGCGCGACGTTGGCGTCATTGAGCCACACCAGAGCCAGGCACCCCAGCAGTACAGATAGCACTCCCAGACTCCAGGGCGTGCTGATTCGGTTGAGAAATTGCTGAAATGCGTTGTTATCCATGGTATCCCGTGCAAATAAAGTAACTAAAACGATGTACAGGTATTCCCTTGAGCGAGTAGACAAACTGCTCAAGCCCGTCGCAGTGTTCGAAACGGGCAATGCCGTTTAGTTCATCTCGCCCTTCAAGATAGTCCGGGACGATAAGCAGCGCCTTATCGCCCTGTTGAGGGGTGCCGAACCAGATATCGAACTGATCATAACGCTTGTCGGCAACCTTAACCGTCGCCGGGCGTGCATACCAGGCGATCCGGCTCGCCAACACCCAGTTGCCAACGTAGAGAACCGCCCCTTCCCTCTTCTGCTGCAGGGCAACCGCCTTGGCTGCCGCATCCCGCCAACCATAGAGGTCCGTCAATGGGTGCCGATACGGCTCAAACGGCACCCAGGGGGCAAACAGCATGCTGTGGAGCACAAGGGTCAGCAACAGCGAGTAGACACCACCGACCCATGCAGTGATCACCATCCATTTTTGCCACTTCCTTTCAAGTAGCCAATTCGCCACCAATGGGGCCAGAAGTACCCAGCCCAACAGGGTCCAGTGCGGCAATGTCTCCTCAAAACCGGCGCCCCAGAAAATCAGCAGGAACAGCGGCAGTGACATGGCCAGAAGCAGGCGCGTTGCCGGCATCATGTTGCGCCGCGCGGCAATGACCGCGGCCACAGAAAAAATGATAAGTGCCGGTCCATAGGCCAGAAATTGCCCGGCAAGTGCAATGGCCAGTCGTTGTAATGACCAATCGCGTTCAGGCAGCCCGTGTCCCAGCTGATAGGCGAAGGAGACCCACCCATGCTGGTAATTCCAGTACAACACCGGCGTAATCAGCAAAAGTGCCAACACACCGGCAATCCATAGCCGTACCCTGAACAGGCTACGCCAACCGGACTGCCATAACAGGAACAGCACGGTCCCTATCGCCAGAACCACGGCAGTATACTTGGAAAGTCCCGCTAGTCCGAGACATACACCCAATAACAGCCAATCTCGCCAATGATCCTGTTGCGATGCTCGCCATAAGTACCAGGTCGCAGCCAGTCCGAAGACCAGCAAGGGCGACTCAGGTACCAGAGCAACCCCAAGGAGCTGAAAAACCAGTATCGAATGGAGCAATACCACTGAAACGAATGGCGTCCAGCGGGAGGAAACAGGAAACAGCTCCGCTGTCAGGCGATAAAGCAACCATGTTGCTATCGCGCTCAGGAAAAGCGGCCACAGCCGTAGAGCAAACTCGCTCTCCGAGAAGGGCAACACCAGTGCCTGCAACCATCCCACCATTGGCGGGTGGTCGAAATAGCTCCAGTCCGGAATCAGGCCATAAAGGGCGTAGTGCGCCTCATCGACACTGAAGTCGACCCGACCGATCACCAGCAGGTGCAGTGCCAGCGAAAACAGCAGCAGTACTGCAGCAGCAACAGGGGGGCGTTGTCGTATGACGAAAAAGAGGCGGGAGACAATCATCGCAGGAACACAGATTCAGGGATCGACATTTGGGCCGAGCGGCAGACTGATATCAGCGACTTATAACGGTGCTTCAACGTGCCCACCGGTTTGCCTGAAGCAGTTCATAACTTAGCTGGTCTTTTGCCAGCAGGCGCATCTCCATCTTCTCGGTCATCGCCTTATCCAGACCTCGACTCTCAAGCAAGCGTTGCAGATCGTGCAGTATAAAGCCGTCCGCATTGATTAAGCCAATCTGCTGGCCACCCATGGTGACGAAGGCCTCTCCCTGACCATCCCCACCTTTCTTGAAAAGAGACTTGCCGAGTGCCGCAAACTCCCCCTTCAGGCCAAGGAGATCGATGATGGTCGGCATCAGATCAAGCTGGGAACCAATCACGCTGCTCTTACCTGGTTCAATAATTCCCGGGGCATAGATAAGCAGTGGTGTGTGAAAACGCTGTAATACGTCCCTTCCCTTCTGAAAATGGTTGGTATGGTCAGCAGTAAAGATAAATATGGTGTTATCGAACCAGGGGCTTTTGCGTGCCTGTTCTATAAAACGCTCGATACTCCAGTCGGCGTAGCTCATGGTATTGAGGTAGCCGCTCTCACTATTGAACTCGTGAGGCTGGTGCTGCATAAACTGTTCAGGCAACTGGGCATATGGCTCGTGGGTTGTACCCGTGAAGGCATAGGCAAGGAAAGGCTGCTTAAGCCCATCCAGCTTCTTTTTCATGAACTGCAGCGTATCGTAGTCCCAGCCATAGACAGAGGCATCGGGATCAGGATAATCCAACAGCAGTGGAACATCCTCCTTGCCATAAAAATCATCGAAACCGGTGGCCGCGGCGATCCCCTGGATTTTGAATGAGTCCCTGCCGGAAGTCTGAATGAATAACGTATGGTACCCCTGCCTCTTGGCAATACTGCCCAGGCGAGAGAAATTGGAGACACCTATCCCCGCATCGATGCGGGGCAGTCCCTTGAGTGCGGGGATACCTGTCAGTGTGGCCTGGATACCCTCGATACTGCGCTGTCCCGCCGCATAAAAACGGGTGAATCTCAGCCCCTCCCTCGTCAGAGCGTCGAAATACGGCGTCACCCCATAATCCTTCCCGGCAAAACTGTCGACATAGTCGAAATTCCAGCTCTCGAGTAGAACGAAGACCACGTTATACCCGGTTGGTTTCTCTTCGTAACGATCCAGCATCGGGTATTGAGGGTCCAGCGGTTTATCATGACCATTGAGAATGGCCACTGCCTTATCCTGCGGGAAAAAGCGATGATTCACCTCCTCCATATTCAGGGCAAACACAATCGTGGTAAAGGCACCATTCAGGCTCAGGTGTCCGTAAGGGGCTTCGCCGCTGCCGTAGGCATCGATTATTTCGATCACCTTGCCCGTCACACCACCGCGACCGATCACGGCCAGGATGAAAAACAGCCCGATATACTTAAGCGGAGCATAGTTGCTCGAAGCCAGGGGAATGCGCAATATCCTTGCCCACAGCCAACCCAGGGCCAGGGCAAAGAGGACAAAGCCGGCAACCGCAAATGGGTAGGCCTTGAGCCCGAACTCGACAAGGAATCCCATGTCATTTTTCAGCATCAGCAGCTCATAGGAGACGTGACGCTGCACATGCTCGAAATAGACGATATCACCGGCCAGCAGCAACACCATTCCAAGTGTTATCAGATAGAGCAGCCAGGCAAACAGATCAAACCATGCCCGTTGATCAAGGCGCCTCCAGGGGAAGCACATCAACAGCATGGGAATAGCAAAAAGGCGGGCGATAACCGCGCCGTCAAACCTCAGACCATTGGCGAAGGCCTGCAGGATTAACCCACTGCTGAGTATCGCAAACCCGTCCGGATAGAGCAGCAGCAGGAGTAACCGCCCAACGCTAAAGAGAGCCATGGCAATGGCAAAGAGAATGATCCCTTTCTGATACCGGCCCAGGCTCGTCGGCAAGGCAAAGCGCATGCTAAAGGACTAGGTTTTCGGCAAGGTGACGCCACGCTGCCCCTGGTATTTGCCACCGCGGTCCATGTAGGAGGTTTCACAGACCTCATCGGACTCCAGGAACAGCATCTGTGCAACGCCTTCATTGGCGTAGATCTTGGCGGGTAACGGGGTGGTATTGGAGAATTCCAGGGTCACATGTCCCTCCCACTCCGGTTCCAGCGGCGTGACATTGACGATGATGCCGCAACGGGCATAGGTAGACTTGCCCAGGCAAACGGTCAGCACGCTGCGCGGAATGCGGAAATACTCGACCGTGCGGGCCAGGGCAAAGGAGTTGGGCGGAATGATGCAAACATCGGATTTCACATCAACAAAACTGTTCTGGTCGAAGGCCTTCGGGTCGACGATTGCCGAGTTGATATTGGTGAAGATCTTGAACTCGTCGGCACAGCGTACATCGTAGCCGTAACTGGAGGTGCCATAGGAGACGATGCGCTCGCCACCCACCTCACGCACCTGGCCCGACTCAAACGGCTCGATCATGCCCTCATTCTCCGCCATGCGGCGGATCCATTTATCCGATTTGATACTCATCCTCGTCCTTTTCCTGTCCCGGATACAAAAACGGCGGGCCATATGGCCCGCCGCTATTATAGGGATTTTTGCCGCCCAAAGGCAGCCCATCCCACCCCTTAATCGTTGGAAATAACGATCTTGGGGAATTTCGCGCTGTAATCCTTCGCCTTGAGAGAGAGCTTGGCGGCGGTACGGCGTGCGATATCACGATAGATCTCGGTGATACGGCTCTCCGGCTGTGCCACCACGGTGGGCTTACCGGCATCGGCCTCTTCACGGATGTGGATATCCAGCGGCAGAGCACCGAGGAAGTTGACGTTATACTCCTCGGCCATCTTCTCGCCACCGCCCTCACCGAAGATATGCTCTTCGTGACCGCACTTGGAACAGATGTGCGTGGACATGTTTTCCACTACGCCCAGTACCGGCACCTCAACCTTCTCGAACATCTTGTAGGCCTTGCGCGCATCCAGCAGGGCAATGTCCTGCGGAGTGGTGACGATGACTGCGCCGGATACCGGTACCTTCTGCGCCAGGGTCAACTGGGTGTCACCGGTGCCAGGCGGCAGGTCGATTACCAGGTAATCCACCTCACGCCAGTTGGTATCGTTGAGCAGCTGCTCCAGCGCCTGTGTCACCATGGGGCCACGCCAGATCATCGGGGTATCCTCATCGATGAGATAACCGATGGACATGGACTGCACACCGTAGTTAACGATCGGCTCAAGGATGGTGCCATCAGGAGAGTCCGGCTTCTTATCGGCCAGCCCCATCATGCGCGGCTGGGAGGGGCCGTAGATATCGGCATCGAGGATGCCCACGGTAGCGCCTTCTGCAGCCAGGGCCAAAGCCAGATTGACAGACGTGGTGGACTTACCTACGCCGCCTTTGCCAGAAGCCACAGCGATGATGTTCTTCACGCCCTTGATGTGCTTGACGCCCTTCTGTGCAGAGTGGGCCACGATACTGGTAGAGACATCTACCTCGGCGCTGCTGATACCCTCTACAGCCTCCACGATTTCCTTAAGCTTACTCTTCAGCTCATCAATGTAGCCTGCAGCAGGGAAACCGAGAGCGACCTCAATCTTCGCCTTGTCACCGTCGACAGCGACGTTGACGCAACCGGCGGAGACCAGATCCTTATCCAGGTACGGGTCGGTGTACCCCTTGAGCGCCTCTTCGATTTTGGCCTGTGACTCGTTTGACATCTCGTTACTCCTGATAAATACCGGCAACCATGTGCCGGCTGCTAAATAACTTACAGATTAAATGGGTTATTGTCACAAAACGCATTATTCATGACAACTGGAACCCGATAGCATACCAAATTTGCCGGGATTAGCCCCAGCAACCAGTCGGATAACTGGCGGGAATACAGCATACTTGGTACTGTATTCCGACTTTTTCAAGCCACTGCCTGCATTTGCTTACTGAGCGTACCCGCACTTGTCCGCTCCGGTGTGGCCATTCGACTCGGCTCACCAAGTCACGACTGGGTAAATAGCACGCGAAAACAGCAACTTGGATGTTGTCGCTGCAGGCGGGACACCCCTTAACCAACGAACTGAAACAATAATGGCTGAAACACGACGCAAAATACTGCTAACCAGTGCACTGCCCTCTGCCAATGGCCCTATCCACCTTGGCCATCTGGTGGAGTATATCCAGACCGATATCTGGAGCCGCTTCCAGAAAATGCGCGGCCACGACTGCACCTATGTCTGTGCCGATGACGCCCACGGCACCCCAATCATGCTGCGCGCCCAGGGC